>CAZONY010000001.1:0-2589 GCA_964581215.1 uncultured Chitinophagaceae bacterium
TGTATTCGATGGGCTGTGGCTCGCCGATCCGGCCGTAGTGCAGCTGCAATCCGCCGGCGGGGCTCTTCATGAAGATCACCTTCCCCGTGCTGGCGGTCTGGCTGGTGCAGGCGACGGCGGGCACCGTGATCGAGCCGTCGGTCGCCACCGCCACCTTCCGATCGGCGTCGGTCACCACGACCTGCTCGACGTTTTTCACCTTGGTCTCGTTGGCCTCGCCGAGATCCGTGCCGACCGCGGCGAGCGTCTTGGCCTTGGACTCGTCGGCGATGGCCCGCTGCAGGTAGAGCGCCACGCCGTTCCACAGGCCCGACACGTCGGCGTGGAAGCCGTAGGCCCGCTTCTCGCCGAGGGCGTCGCCGATCCACTGGGCCCGCTGCACCGGCAGGTAGCCCTGCTCGGAGGTCCGCGCCTGCGTGCGGGCGAGGAAGTCGAGGTCCTTGCCATCGACCGTCGTGCCCACGCCCCAGCAGCCGCCGAGATTGATGACCCAGCCGTCAGGCGTCCAGTGGGCGAGCGAGGCGTGGCCGGGCTGGGGCCGCGCGATCGTCGGCACGCCGAAGCTGCGGAGGATGAACCGACCGAAGAACGCCCGCCGGCCGCAGACGCCGCCGTTGTTGATGATGTTCTGGAACGAGTGCAGGTTGGGGTCGTCCTTGCTCACGTTCTGCGAGCCATACTGCACGTCGGTGCGCACGGCGGCCACGTAGCGCCAGGCGTCGTCGCCCGTGGCGATGTGGTCGGGGCGGTAGTTCCGCAGCATCTCGCGGCCCCAGCCGAGCATGTCGTCGGACTCGTCGCCATTGACCACCATCCGGTATTCCCAGGCGGCCAGCTTCTCGAAGCAGGGGTCGAGCTCGCCCGCGAGAAAGGCCTTCTCGAAGTGCTGATACCGCGTCACGGGGTCCACGAACGGCGGCGCATCGGTCTTCGCCACCGGGTTAGTTTGCTTCACCGGCACGGCGTGCTCGAGGCTCGTGCCGAGCGCCAGCCGCTGGAACAGGCCCTCGCGGGCCTTGGGGCTCGCCTTCTGGATCGCCTCGTAGATCTCCATGGCCCGGCCATACTTGCCCCCCTTCGCGCCGTCGGCCGCGACCATTTGCTTCATGAGGCCGTCGGCGGCGAGGAGCCGCTCCACGAGTTTCTCCTGCTCGGGCCCCTGCTGGGCAAACTCGGCTAGCCCCGCGGGCGTGGCCTGCGAGAGCACCTCGAACTTCACGAGCTTCGCATCGAGGGCATCCTTCGAGAGGAACGGCCGCAGGCCGAAGGCATCGACCGCCTGGAGCGTGGCGGCCTGGGCAGCCGTGAGTGCCTGCTTCGCCGCGTCGAGGTCCTGCGTGAGCTTGGGCTTCTCGAGATTCGCCTTGGCGAGCGCCGCCTCGGCCTCCACGAGCGCCTTCTGCCCGTCGGCCTTGTTGGCCTCCCACTTCGCCAGTTCCGCCTTGGCGGCCTCGCGCTCGGCGTCGGTGCCGGCCTTGGCGAGTTTCGCCTGGGCTTCGGCGATGCCCTTCTCCGCACCGGCGATCCACTTGTTCTTCCGGTGGTCAACGAGGCCCTGGGCGCCGCCCGCCTTGTCAACGGCCTGCTGGGCAGTGGCCACCCCCGCCTCCGCGGCCTTCTCGGCCTCGCGGGCCTTCAGGTAGGCGGCCTTCTTGCCTTCATCCACGGTCGGCACCGCCTTGACGATCTCCGCCCGCAGACCTTCGAGCATCGTCTCGTACTTCGCCCGGAGCGTCTCACCGGCGGCGGAGAGTGCGGGGACTGCAGGCTGCGGCGCGGCGGCCGCGGCGGTGAGCGCGAGGCAGGCGACGACGGGCACGACTCGGAGGAGGGCACGCATCGGGAGGCATCCTTACTACTGAGCGGAAAGGCTTGGGATTCAATCGACCGATTGTAACCCACATCCGCCCGGGCAGACGATTCGTGTCGCTTTTCCAGGGCGGGTTTCAGTTTTGCATCGAGTCTGCCGATAATGCCGGAAATTCCGTCTTGAGGAGGGCGACCCATGATCCAGTCCGCCATGCCCGCGGGCATCCGCGACGACATCACCCAGTGCATCGGCCGCACGCCGCTGGTTCGGCTGCGCCGCGTCACCGACGGCTGCGTGGCCACGGTCGTCGGCAAGATCGAAAACATGAACCCGCTGTGGAGCGTGAAGGACCGCATCGCCTGCGCGATGATCGACGCGGCCGAGCGGGACGGAAGCATCGGCCTGGCCTATGTGTGTGCCGCCCGCGGCTACAAGCTGCGGGTGACGATGCCGGAGAGCATGAGCCTCGAGCGACGGCGGATGCTCAAGGCGCTGGGCGCCGAACTGGTCCTGACGCCGGCGGCGGAGGGGATGCCCGGCGCGGTTCGGCACGCGGAGGAGATCAACGCGTCGAGTGCGCAGTTTTTCATGCCGCAGCAGTTCAAGAACCCGGCCAACCCGGCAGTGCACCGGACGACGACGGCCGAGGAGATCTGGGCCGACACCGACGGCCGGATCGACATCCTCGTCTGCGGCGTCGGCACCGGGGGCACGATCACCGGCTGCGGCGAGGCCCTCAAAGCCAAAAAACCGACGCTCAGGGTCGTGGCCGTCGAGCC
>CAZONY010000001.1:2599-19749 GCA_964581215.1 uncultured Chitinophagaceae bacterium
CGGGGGAGCCGATCAAGCCGGGCCGGCACACGATCCAGGGGATCGGCGCGGGGTTCATTCCCGAGATCCTCAACCTCGACGTGATCGACGAGGTCGTGAAGGTCGATGACGAAGACGCGATGGAGACGGCCCGCCAGATGGCGAAGCGGGAGGGGCTGATGTGCGGCATCAGCTGCGGCGCCGCCGCCTGGGCGGCCTTGCAGGTCGCCCGGCGCCCGGAGCATGCCGGCAAGATGGTCGTCGTCGTGCTGCCCGACCTGGGCGAGCGCTACCTCTCGACGCGGCTGTTCCCGGAATGACGGCTGCCGGCCCGCGGCGCGGACAGTTCCTCGATCTCCGCCTTGGAGAGTGACGCTGCAGGCATGCCGGCGATGCGGCCCGGCTTGGCCGGTCCGCTGGCCGCCACCGGTGATTGGCTCGTGCCGGCGAGGAAATTATCGATCGCCGCCCCCTCCCGGAGGTGCGTGAAGTGGCGGGCCATCTCGATCCGCTGCTTTTTCTCCAGGAGGTCGGCGTGCAGTTCGCTCCGCACCTCGTCGAAGCTCACCTTGGCCGGCGGTGTGTGGCCCTCGCAGAACATCACCAAGAACCGATCGGCCACCTGCACGACCCCCGATAGTTCGCCGGGCTTGAGCGCGAAGGCCTCACGTTCGAGGGCGGGCTGGCCACCGTACCGCGGAATCGGCGGCATCTCGCCACGGAGCGTGCGGAGCGTCGGATCGGCCGAATACCGCTCGGCGAGGTCGCCAATCGCCTCGGCCGTCGGGTTTTCCCGCGCCAGCCGCCACACCTCCTGCGCCCGTCGCGCGGTGTCGAGCACGATCACGCGGCAGCGGGCCCGGGCGCCGAACGTGGCCTCGAACGCCTTGTCGAGATCGTCCTTGCTGATCGGCACCGGCCCGATCAGTTTCTTGAGGGCCACGGTCGGCCAGACGACGTCGTCCACGTACCGTGCCATGTCGATCTTTTCCTCGCGCGCGACCCGTTCGAGCCAGCCGGCGATGTCGGTGGAGCCGTCGGCCTTGCGGAAGCCCATCGACTCTGCGGCCCGCGCGATCTCCGCATCAATGTCGGCCCTGGCGACAGTCTGTCGCTGCCGTTCGAGCGCCTGGTCGAGAAGCGTCCGCGTCACGAGGATTTCGAGCACCTCCTCGCCATGCCGATCGAGGCATTTGTTCTCCACCTCGGCCAGCGTCACTGGCTGGCCGCTGACCATCGCCGCCACGCCGGGATGGGCCTGCGCCTTCGCCGGGTCGTTCATGATGTTTTCCACGATGGCGGCATCCTGGGCCGCACGGAACACTTCCTTGGAGGCCTCTCGACTCTTCCGCTCGCGAAGCTCCTCGGCCAGCAGCGGCCGCTCCTTCGCCGGGTTCGCGTCCGCCGCCGGCAGCAGGCCCTCGCACTTGAGGACGATGAACTGATCGGCCACCTGCACGACCTCGGAAATCTGTCCCTCCTCGAGGCCGAAGGCCACCCGTTCGAAGGCGGCGTCGCCGGAATTGCGGCGGATCGGCTTTACCCAGCCGTTCGCACTGGCACTCCCCACATCGACCGAATGCTGGCGGGCCAGGCCGCCGAAGTCGTCCGGGGCCGCCAGGGCCAGGGCGCGGATCTTCTCCGCCTCGGCCCGCGTGGGCAGCACGATGATCCTCGCCTTCACGGTCGGGCCGAACTTGGTTTCGAAGGCCTCGGCCAGTTCCGCCTCCGTCGGCTCGATCGTGGCTCGCGCCAGCCGACGCAAGGCCAGCTGGGGCCAGAGGACGTCCTCGGCATACTGGTCGGGCTTGATGCCAAACTCCTTGCCGAGGACTTCGATCAACTGGTCGCGGGGCACGGAGTACCGCCGCGAGATCGCATCGATCTCGGCTTCCACGTCGGCCTTCGTGATCCTCACGCCCGACCGAGCACAGGCCTGTTCGATGATCCGACGGTTGACGATCGCCTCGAGCACGTCTTTTCCATGCCGTCCGAGGCACTCCGCCACGAGCCGTTCGCGGGGGATGTCCACGCCATTGACCACGGCCATGACCTGCGGGGCGGCATCGCCGCCCGGCGCAGCCGCGACGGCAGCCGGCTTGGCCGGTGGCCGGGCGCTCGCGCGGTCATCCACGGCAAACAGTCGCCAGGCGACAGCGGCCGCCACCACGATCACCGCGCCCCCGACCTGACGAACGCCGGGGGAACGGACGCTTCGCAGCCATCCCTGGCCGATCCATCGGCGCGCGACCGCTCCCAGGCTATCTATGCGACTCATCGGCGGGCCCTCCTTGGAGGCGGGGAAACTAGGGAATCCCCCCGCGCCGATCAAGCCGAAATCAGGCCCGAAACTCCGCTCCGCCGCGTGGCAACACGCGGCCGCCGCCTCATTCCAGTTCCGGCAGAACGGCCTCCTCGGCGGCCGCCTCGCGGAGCTTCTCGAGGGCTTTGGCCTCGATCTGCCGGACCCGTTCCTTCGTGACGCCGAGGGCCGAGCCCACCTCCTTGAGCGTCTGCGGCTCGCGGCCGTGGTCGAGGCCATAGCGGCGGATGATGATCGTCTGCTCGCGCTGGTCGAGACGATCGAGGAACTTGCCCACCTGGGCGATCCGGTCGCTGGCGGCGAGACGCTGCTGGTATTCGTCTTCGCGGCGATCGGCGGCCGACTGGAGCAGTTCCATGTCGGCCGCGCGGAACCGATCGCGACGCTTGTGTTCGTCGGGGATCGTGCGGGCGTAGTTCTTCATGATCGCCCAGGATGCGTAGGTGCTGAACTTGTTGCCACGGGCATAATCGAACTTCTCCACGGCCCGGATGAGCGACATGTTTCCGTCGCTGACCAGATCGAAGAAGCTGTCGCCGGGCGAAACCCGGCGCTTGGCGATCGAGACCACCAGCCGCAGGTTGGCCCGCACGATCCGGTTCTTGATCTCGACGATCTCGTCGTAGTGTCGCTCGATCTGATCCATCAGCCGGGTCTGCGGGTGCTCGACGTCGAGTTGCTCGCGGAGCTTCGTCGCCTTGTATTTCAGATAGTTGAACTTCCGGAACAGCCACACTTCCTGCTCGCGGGTGAGCAGAGGCACCTCGTACAGGCTGGCCAGATAGGCGGGCAGCCCGGACGGGCGGCGCACCTTTTTCGCCCCGTCGGCCGTGCCCGGAAACGGCTGATCGACCACCTTTTCAGCGCTGGCCCGGGCGAAGAGCGCGTTGGGGATGAAGTCGAGCGGCAGCTGCATCACGTGCTCGGCCCGCTGGGCGAGGATCACGCGGTAGATGCTCGCCTTCGACCGCCGATACCGGCGCGCGATCGATTCCACGGCCTCCCCGTGCAGATAGTGCTGGTAGATCCGGGCACAGCTCTCGGGCCGAAGCCGCCCGTCGGCGCCGGCAAACACGGCCGCGTCGGGGTGATCCTGATCGTGCCGTTTGATCGTGTAGCGGATCGTCTCCACGCTCCGGCCGAGCCGGGAGGCGATCCGGCGGTGCACGTCGGCCGGGCAGGCGCCGGCTGAGGAAAGCCTGCGGGCCCAGGCGATGATCTTCTCGTGCTCATCCTCGGAGAGCTGGCTGAACCGGCTGCCCCGCTCGATCCGCATGGGATTGTTGTGGATGAACCGCTCGACGGCGCTGGCGAGGAAACCGACGCGATTGCGACCGCCGACCGTATACCGCTGCGCGACGAGCCCGTGCTCCCGCCACCGCGAAATCGTCTTCGTGGAGACGTTGAACCGCTTGGCGAGATCCTCGATGGAAAGCACCGGCTCATCGACGGCCGCCTCGACGACGCCGGCACCGGCGTCGTGCCCGCGAGCCTGTCCATCCATGACCAGGCGCACGAAGGAATCGTCTGTGTTGGAACGCATGGGATCGCCCTCCGGGTCGTCACGTCCACGCCACCAGGAGCCATCCGTGGCCCCGCTCGACACTCGCGAACGCCAAAGTTATACGCCCAGCCGCCTCCCACAGTTCGGTCCGCCCCGGGAAACACGCCGGGAAACTTGAGTGTTTCCCGGTTGCTCGCTGAAACCGTCAACCGCCCCGCCACCGAACGCCTCCCTAAGCCTTTGCTGCAGAACAGGTTGCGACGCGAGGATACCGCCTAGAAATTCTCAGAAACGACGGTGCGGAACAAAGTGACCCGGTAAAATAGGCATTTTCAAACGCCGGACACCTGGTGTCAGGCCGGGCCCGCGCGGTCGTGTCGATGCTCAAAGCGGTGCCGCGGCACCCGTTTCTTTCCGCGGTGCGTTGCGGGAGCGAGTCGCGATGTTCGAGCGATCCATCGGAATCTGGTCGGCCTGCCTGACGGCAGTGCTGGGGCTCATTGCGTTGCCGAGCCTGGCGGATGGAGATCGGGTCCGAGTGAGCATCGACGTGGAGGGGCATCTGGTGACCCCGGTCGGCCGGGAGGCCCCGGTGAAGCGGGCCATCACGGTGGCCGGCGAATTCGATTTCCTGGAAGCCCCGGCTGAAAACGACGCGGAGGCCGTGACCCGTGCCTTCTCCACCGCCAAGGCCACGATCACGGTGGATGGGATTCCCGAAGTATCGACGCTGGCCGACGACGTCCGCCGGCTCCTGTTCACCCGCGAGGGAACGGCCGCCGTGCCCGCCGCCCCTGACACGTTTCTCACCCGCGCGGAACGGGACCTGCTCGACATTCCCTTCGACCCGCTTCTCGCAAACGGCCTGATGGCCGAGGACGCCGTCGCCGTGGGCGCGACATGGAAAGTGCCCGCCGATGTTGCCGCCGGGCTCCTGGCGATCGACACGATCGAGGCCGGCACCATCGAAGCCCGGCTCGACCGCATCTCCGACCTCCAGGCCAGCGTCGTGTTCAGCGGCATCGTGGACGGCGCGGTCGATGGCGTCCCCACGCACGTGGTGGTCGAGGGCACATGCACGGTGCAGGCGACGGCGGACATCTCCGCCGGCGAGGCGCCGGTTCTCTATCGGCTCGCGGGACGGCCGTCGCTCGTGACCGTCACGCTCCGCGAGCGGCGTCAAGCCGGCCACGTGGCGCCCGGCTTCGAGGTGGAGGCCCGCGTGACGACGATCCGCACCCCGCACGATGGCCTCATCGCCATGGATGACCCACCCGTTTCGACAGCACGACGACAGGGCGCGGGAGGCGCGGGCCTGCTCTGGCATCGCGACCGGGAAGAACGGTTCGACCTCGTGCACGACGTCCGCTGGCGGCAGATCGAGCAGGAGGCCGGCACGCTCGTCATGCGGTATGTCGATCTCGGAGCCCTCGTCGCCCAGTGCTCCATCACGGCCCTGCCGCCGGCGGGAACGGTGCCGCCGACCGTCGAGGAGGTGCAGCGCGACATCGGACGGTCGCTGGCCGGTCAGTTCGAGCGCTTCGAAGAGGCGTCCGCGTCGGTCCGGGAGGACGGCGTCACCGTCATCCGCATCGCGTCGGTGGGCAGCGCCGATGCACTCCCGTTTCGCTGGGTGCACTACGTGCTCGCCGACGGATCAGGCCGACGGGCAAGCCTGGCATTCATGATGGAGGCTTCCCTGGCGGAACGATTCGGCCGGGCCGACCGGGCCCTCGTGGAGGGGTTCCGCTTCGGGACCGCCGGGTCGGCAGCCCCTCCCGCCGCCAGGGAGGCACGGCTGCCACGGAAAACCGCGACGCCTTGACGCCCCCCCGGGGGTGTTGGAATATTGTCGCGTTTCCCGCCGTTTTGTCCGGATCGACCGGTCACGCGCGCGGGGAAACCCTCCCGCGGAGACGTCTGCCATCGAGAAGCAGCATCGCATCAACGAGCAGATCCGGATCACACCGGTCCGGGTTATTGGTGCGGACGGTGGGCAACTCGGCATCATCCCCACCGACGAGGCCCTCGGCATCGCGCGGGAGGCGGGCCTCGACCTCGTTGAAGTCGCCCCGACGGAGAAGCCCCCCGTCTGCCGAATCATGGACTTCGGCAAGTTCAAGTACCAGCAGAAGAAGAAGCAGCACAAGACGCACGTCCATCACACCAAGATCAAGGAGATCCGGGTTCGTCCGAAGACGGGTCAGCACGACATCGATTTCAAGGTGGCTCAGGCGAAGAGTTTCCTGATGCACAAAGACAAGGTGATCGTGTCGCTGGTGTTCCGGGGCCGGGAAATGGCCCACATCGACGAAGGGCAGCGGGTCATGAAGGGCATCGTGGCGACACTCGAGGACGTGGCGAAGGTCGAGTCGCCACCGCAACAAATGGGCCGACGGCTGGTGTGCACGCTGTCGCCGAAGTAAAAATCACCGGAGCATTCCCAGGAGCATTCCATGCCGAAGCAGAAAACCCACAAGGGCGTGAAGAAGCGATTTCGTCTGACGGCGTCGGGCAAGGCCAAGCACCGCCGCGCCGGCACGAGCCACCTGCAGGTGCGGCTCTCGAGCAAGCGGAAACGCAACCTCCGCGGCACCGGCGTTCTGGCCAAGGTCGATACGCCGGCGATCACCGAGGCGCTGGCGGGGGGGAGTTACTGATGTACGCCCGCGGGGCCATCCATGGCCCCCGCGGGCTTGCCGACCTCCGGTCGGAAGAAACCGGGCCTCCGGCCCTTGCCTCACTCCGCCGAACGTCAAGCCGCACCCATTCATGGCCCCCGCGGGCTTGCCGACCTCCCCTTGCAATTTGTCCAAATCAGGGGACGATGAGGGGCTCCCGACTGTGATTCCAGGAAGCGTTGATCCATGCGTACCAAGAGTGTCGTCCCGCGGCTGCGGGCCAAAAAGCGGCTGTTCAAGCGGGTGAAGGGTTCGGTCGGCGGTCGCCGCCGCCTGCTCCGCACCGCCAAGGAAGCCATCATCCGCGCCGGCGTATACGCCCGCCGCGATCGCCGTCGCAAGAAGCGCGACTTCCGCCGCCTGTGGATCGTTCGCATCAATGCCGCCTGCCGGCAGCGTGGTCTGCGATACAGCCAGTTCATCGCGGGGCTCGAGAAAATCGGCTCCGAACTCGATCGTCGTACGCTCGCCGAGATGGCGGTGCTCGATCCCACGGGCTTCGATGCCGTCGTGGAAAATGTCCGCAAGGGACTCGGCCTTCCCGAACCCGCCGCCGTGGCGTGACGGCTGCGGTCGGGATCGGGGGCACGCCGGTGGCATCCGTCTCGCTCGAAGCGTTCCTGGCCGCGATCGACGGCCTTCGCTCCGCCGCGACCGCCGCGCTCGAGGCAGCGGCTGACGAGGCCGCCGTCGAGGCGGCCCGCGTCGAATTTCTGGGCGCCCGCAGCGGCCGCCTGAAGGCGATTCAAAAACTGCTCGGTGGCCTCGAGGCCGGCGACAAGCCGGCGGCCGGCCGACACTTCAACGAGGCCAAGGGAGCGATCACCGCGCTGCTGACAGCCGCCCAGGAACGACTGGCCGGTGGCGAGGCCGCGGTTGAGCCGATCGACGTCACGCTCCCCGGGGCCGCCTTTCGCCTCGGCCACCTCCATCCGATCACGCAAACGATCCGCCGCGTCCAGGAGATCATGGCCCGGTTGGGCTTCGAGAGCGTCACCGGCCCGGAGGTCGAAGACCAGTGGCATAATTTCGAGGCCCTGGCGATCGGCGCCGAACATCCGGCCCGCGACCCCCTCGACAACTTCTACCTCGCCGTCGCCCGTGGGGCCGACCCGCTGCTGCTGCGTTCGCAGACGAGCACCGTGCAGATCCGGGTGATGGAGCGGCGGGAGCCGCCGCTGCGGATCGTGTCGCTGGGACGCGTGTATCGCCCCGACACGGCCGACGCCACGCACTATCCGATGTTCCACCAAGTCGAGGGCCTGCTCGTGGAACCGGGCACGACGATGGCTCATCTCAAGAGCGTGCTGCGGTTCTTTGCCTCGAGTTTCCTGGGGGGCGACGTGAAGGTTCGCTTCCGCCCCTCCTTCTTTCCCTTCACCGAGCCGAGCGTGGAAGTGGACATGGAGTGGGGCGGCCGCTGGGTCGAGATGGGCGGCGCCGGCATGGTCGATCCCGCCGTGCTCGAGGCGGTCGGCTACGACCCCGATGCGGTGACGGGCTTCGCCTTCGGCCTCGGCGTGGAGCGGATCGCCGCCCGGCGGTATGGCGTGGCCGACATCCGCGACTTCTACCGCAACGACGTTCGCTTCCTCGAACAGTTTTGAGCCGCCGATGATCGTGTCCCGAAACTGGCTGTCCGACTACGTGCCGCTTGACGCGCCGACCGAGACGGTCGTCGAGCGACTGCTGATGGCCGGGCTCAACCATGAATCGACGACCGTCGCCGGGGCCGACGAGGCGATCGAGATCGAGGTCACGAGCAACCGCCCCGACTGGCTCGGCCACATCGGCGTGGCCCGCGAGCTGGCCGTGCTCTTCGACCGACCGCTCCACATCCCCGATCCTCGGCCGGTCGAGGCCGGGCCGCCCGCCGCCGACGCCATCGCGATCGAGATCCGTTCTCCGGAAATCTGCCCGTTCTACTGCGGCCGCGTGATTCGCGGAGTTCGCATCGGGCCGAGCCCGGCGTGGCTGGTCCAGCGGCTGGCCACAGTCGGTGTCGCCAGCGTGAACAACGTCGTCGATATCACCAACTACGTCATGCTCGAATGCGGCCAACCGCTGCATGCCTTCGACCTGGGAAAGCTGCGCGGCCGGCGGATCATCGTCCGCCGCGCCCTGCCGGGGGAGCCCTTCACCGCGATCAATCACAAGACCTACGCGCTCACCGACCAGATGTGCGTGATCGCCGACGACGAGCGGCCGGTGGCGTTGGCCGGCGTGATGGGCGGGGCCGATTCCGAGATCGCCGCAGCCACGACCGACGTTCTGCTCGAGTCCGCCCAGTTCGCGCCCTTGGCGGTGCGGGCCGCGGCCCGCGGGCTCGCGTTGGCCAGCGGCTCCTCCTACCGGTTCGAACGAGGACCGGATCCGGCCGCCGTGGACTGGGCCAGCCGCCGCGCCGCGGCCCTCATCCTCGAGCATGCCGGGGGCGCGCTGGCTTCCGGTGCCGTAGAGGCGGGGCGGCTCGCCTGCGGTCCGGCCACGATCGACCTGCGGGACGGCCGCGTGGCAGAGGTGCTCGGCATCGACGTGCCAGCCGCCCGGCAGCACGGCATCCTCACGGGGCTGGGCTTCGTCCCCGAGCCGGCGGCCTCCGGCATGTCGCGGTGGCGGGCCCCCACGTGGCGGCGCGACGCCTGGCGGGAGATCGACCTCGTTGAAGAAATCGCTCGGATCGAGGGCTATGACCGCGTGCCAGAGGATCAGCCGGTCGCGGCCCGGCCGGTCGAGTTGTCGCCGCTGGAACGCGCGATCCGCGGCGCCGCCGAGGTGCTCGTCGCGGCGGGCTTCTGCGAGGCGATGACGCGGAGCGTCGTGGCCGACTCCCTCGAAGCCGGGCAGAGCCCGTGGACCGACGCCCCGCCGCTCGTCTGCCAGCCGGCGCTGGTGCGGGGAGCCGACCGGCTCCGGAGGACGCTCCTGCCGAGCCTGCTCGAGGCCCGGGCCGGCACGCTCGCCGTGGGCGCGCCGCACGGCGACCTCTTCGAGATCGCCCATGCCTATCTCCCGCGCACCGCACCGCCCCCGGCCGACCTGCGGGCCGAGTCGCCCGTGGAGGAGCCGCTGCTGGTGTCGCTCGTGACCGGCGGCGACTATGCCCGGGCCAAGGGGCTGGCCGACGCGGTGCTCGGTCGGCTGGGCGTCGGCTCCGCCGGCGCGACGCATGGCGGCGATGGCTGCGTCGAGTATCGGCCGGTCGCGCTCGACTGGTTGGCGGAGGGACGCACGGCCGAGATCGTGCTCCACCGCCGCGACCGCGAGCCCGTTCGCGTGGGCGTCGTGGGCGAGGTCGCGGCGGCCGGGCTGCGGGCCTTTTCGCTCACGGGCCCCGTGGCCGTGTGGGAGCTGCGGCTCGACCGGCTTGATTTCGCCGTCGCCGTGGATCGGCGGCTCGTCCGCCCGAGCGACTTCCCGGCCGTCGAACGGGACATCAACCTCGTTGTTGACGAGACCGTGCCGTGGGCGCGGATCGCGGCGGCCATCCATGCCGGGGCCGGCCCGCTCGTGGAACGCTGCCGCGTGATGCAGATCTGGCAGGACGCCGAGCGTCTCGGCACCGGCAAAAAGAGCGTCGTGGTGTCGCTCACGCTCCGCAGCGACTCGAGCACCCTGTCAGGCGACCAGGCCGGAAAGATCGTCGAGGCCGTCGTCGCGGAGTGCGGCAGCCGGTTCGGCGCGACGCTGCGCTGACGGCCGAGCTGCCCGCCCTCGACGATCGGAGCGCCTCTCATGGCCATCGTGATCCGCGATCTTGAAAGCGGGACGGACGGTCCGTCGTTCAACGCTTCGGCAACGGTGGAGTGTGACGGACGAAAGCGACCGCTGACGCTGCAGCGCTACGGCGATCACCCCCAACTCCACGCTCGTGTCGATACGTTCGACCCCTTGGCCATCGCCTTGATCCTGCCGGCGATGATGCGCGGAGAACCTCTCGACATCGAGGGCACCGTGGACGAAATGTTGCTGGACGCGCTCCGCGGGCCGATCCAGGACACGCTCCGGCTGCTGGAACCACGGTGGCGGAAGGTGCCGGTGCTGGCCACCGCCCGGCGCTCGACGGCGTGTCACGATCTGACCCGCGGCGCCGGCACCGCGGTCAGCGGCGGCATCGACAGCATGCACCTCCTTCGCCACCGGTTGTTTTCCGACGACGTTCCGGAGCTCATGGCGACGATGATGCGGTCTTCGCCGAGCAGTTCGCCCACGTGCGACGGATCGCCGACCGGCTGAAGCTCCCTCTGGTGGGGACGAAGTGCTCGATGACGGACTTCTACAAAGGGACGCCGTTCATAGGCACCGTGCTCATGCGCAATACGGCCGCGTCGATGGCCGTCGATCACCTGTTCGCCTTTTTTCACTATGCGTCGTCGGAGCCGATCGGGGGCACCCCGGCTGTGTCCAGGTTCCTCGGGATCGCGACGCTCGAGCCCCAGCTCCTCCCGCTGTTCAACACGACGCAGGTTTCGTGGCTGCCCTTCGGCGGCTCTACCACCCGGCTCCAGAAGACGGCCGAGGTGATCGGTGATGACCGCCTCTGCGGGGATCTGCTCGTGTGCATCCGCGGCTTTCGCACCGATCGACGGGCCGTCAATTGCGGTCGGTGCTTCAAGTGCGCCCGCCTCCTCTTGCAGGCCGAGGCCAGCGGACGCCTGGATGCGGTCGCGGCGTCGTTCGACATGGACGCTTTTCGTGCCGGCAGGTCGTACTCGATTCTCAGGCTCCTGCGACTTGCGCTGGGCCCGGCCCGCAATGGAGCTGACATCGACCTCGTCGGCTTTCTCGACGACCGTGGCTTCCGTTTTCCAGCATGGGCTCGACCCGGCGTGGCTCTCGTACGGCTGGCGCGAGGCGGTCGCCACAGCCTGCGCGGGATCGCCGACGGCATCAGTCGATCAACCGCCGGCAGCCGTTGACCAGGGCCTCGCGAAGCTCTTCCTTGGCATGGCGGTACGTGCCCACGCCGGCGGCGAGGACGCCGGGCCGCTGGAACACCTCGCCGCATTCCGGGACGCACTCCTTGGGGCGGTCGATCGTCGAGAAGTAGTCGTCGAACTTGAACCGCCCCCCCGCCATGGCGTCGCTCGGCGCGATCCAGACATTGGGGATGCCGAGGGCGTCGGCCACGATGAGCCCGTGCAGCGATTGGCTGATGATCGTCTCGCAGGAGGCGATGCCGCGGATCACCCGCCAAGGGCGAAGCCCCGGGTCGATGACGAGGAGATCGGGATCACATCGGCTCCGCCAGCGATCGACCGACGTCACGTGGGGCACCAGCCCGAAGCGATGCCGCTTCGTCTGCGGGGCCAGAAGTTCTCCGACCAGCACGAGCGGATCGCCGAGAGCGACATCACTGCGGCCGCCGAGCCCGCTCCGCGAGAGTTCACCGCGCACGGCGACGACCGCCGCGGGCACGAGGCGATCCCTGCCGGGGGGCTCGAGAAATCCCGAGCCGCAGACGATCGACGAAGCCGTGGCCTTACCGAGGATGCTGCCCGCCCCAAGCACGTGCGGGCGCCGGCGGTTGGCGGCGAATCTCGTGCGGCAACCGGCCAGCCGACGAAACAGCGACGGATTGATGTCGTCCCCGAAATTCGGCCGCCCCACGTGCCACCAGAGGGGCATTCCCGAGGCCACCCGCCAGCGGAGCAGCCGCCGAAGTTTTTCATAGCGACGGATGAGATGCACGATGATGCGCTCGAGGAAGGTCGACTCGTTCAGCACCGGACGGGAGGATCGCGCGATTTTTTCAGGAGTGCCGGCCCGCGAGTGCCCGCTGCACGAAGACGTCGGCGGCGATCTTCGCCTCGGAGAGCAGGGCATAGTTATCGGAGACGGCATGGATGCGACGCGCCAGGTCGGCCTCGAAACAACGCAGAACGAGCCGCAGCGGGCTATCGACACGCACTCCTTCCACGACTGATTGGGCGGTGAGCCCGATCTCCAGATTGAGCGCATCATTGCTCGTGCAGGCAACCAGGGCCCGGGCCCGCTCGACGCCGGCTCGATGCAGGATGACGGGCCGCGTCGCATCGCCCACGATCACCGGGCACCGCGGATTGGTCTCCCGATGAAGTTCGTCGTCGGCCTGCGGATCGACGACGACCACCCGCTGTCCGGCATCATGAAGGTCTCTCGCCACGGCCATGCCGACCGAGCCGAGCCCACACACGACGACATGATCGTGCATCCTACGCGTCCGCAACTCGTTGCGGAACTGATCAGCCGTTCCAGTGACGACGAAGCCCGTCAGCAACGACGCGATCATCGCGATCAGCACGACGCCCGAGAACATGAGCACGACCCCGAACAGCTTCACCCAGTCGGGCGCCTGCTGGAGATTGAAGTCGCCGAAGCCGACGGTCGTCACCACGGTCGTGGCGAAGTAGGTGGCATCGATCCAGCCGAGTCCGAGGGTCTCGTGGAAGACGATGATCGCCGCCGCATACACCGCGCACAGAATGAGCGGAATCGCAATGAATTCCGTGCGGATGGGCCGCGTTGGAATCGGCTCAGTACGGCGGGGAGGTATCGGGGAAGATCCCGGTTTCGGGGCGTTCAGGGCCGCCTCCACGAAGGATTTCGCCGCCAGTTCCGCGGGCGCCAGCGCCGCCGCGATGCCGAAATCGGCCTCGAACCGACGTGTCAGCCTCGGCTGGGAATGGCGCATGATGATGCGGACGCCCGGCGCCTCGCCCCGCACCTCGAGTGCCGCTTCGAGGTTATCGACGTCACTGGACGTCGTCAGCATGACCGCCTGTGCATCGGCAACTGCGGCCTGCCGTCGCACCGTGGCGGATCGAAAATCGCCGCGGATGAAACGGGCGCCAGCGGCTTCGGCCCGCTCGATTCGTTCCGGGTGTGAGCGGTCATCGGCGACCACTATCACGGGGCATCCTTGATGACAAAGCGTCTCGACGACCTGCAGGCCAAATCGGCCGAGACCGCATACGACAACCGGTTTCATGCGCGGCCTCGCGGGCGTGAGGCGACCGCTACCGGTCGGCGTAGACCCGGGTCACTTCTTCCTTCGTGATGGGCGCGGGGTGATCGTCGCTGGTCACCTGCACCTGCACGCGATGGTCGCCGGCTCGCCGGCCTCGGATACGAATCCGGTAGGTCGTCTCCTCCGTCGGCACGAGCTTGGCCAGCGGCTCGAAGTACACCGTCAGGTTTTCGATCCGATGCCCGGCCGGCCCCTTCGCATCCACCGGCTCCAGGTCGCCGAGCAGCGTGGCCGCCACCCGCACGCCGCTGGCCGGCTTCGTTCCCTGGTTGCCCACGCGGATCACGTATTCGCTCAATCCGCCGACTTCGATCGGATCCTCACTGTCGGTGATCAGGAACGTCAGGCTGGCCAGGCCCTCCACCTCGATCGTGTTGGCGATCTGGTCGGAGAGACCGGCCGGATTGCGGGCCGCTGTGACGAGCTTTTGCGGCCCGAGATCGACGGGCATCACCACGAGCTCGACCGTGCCCGTCTCTCCCGCGGGCAGCTCCTCCAGGCTCCACAGCACGCGATGATGACGCTCATCGTAGAAGCCGGCATTGTTGGCGCGGACGAACTTCAGGCCGGGGGGAAGCTGCGTGGCCAATTCCACCGCTTTGGCGGGGGCCGTGCCGGTGTTGTGCATCGTGATCAGGCAGGTGGCGGGACGCTGCAGGTAGCGGCGGCCGGGCATGTCGGCGGCCAATTCGAGCATCGGCGCCGTCACTTCCAAGGGTACCGCCGCTTCGGTGTGCAGTTGGCCGTCCGCCCGGGCGAGAATCGTCATGGCGTGGACGCCGGGCGCTGTGGTGCCGAGCGTGAGGTCGATCGTCCGCCGCGCACCGGGCTCCAGGCGACCGACGTCGAATTCCACTTCCCGACCCGCCGGGTGCGTGACGCCATCGGGCAGCGTGCCCACCAGCACCACGCCCGTCGAGACGCCCGTGCCCGGATTCGACACGGCGATCGAGGCGGTGATCTCGCCGCCGACGAGCACGGCCTCCGGTGGAGGTGCTTCGATCTGGAGTCCGGGCCGCGTCGAACGCGACCGCGCCGTGACATCAGCGCGGAAGGTGACACTCGCCACGCTGCCGATCTCTCCTTCGGCCTCCGGCATCACCTCCATCGCCACCTTCGTCCCCGCACCGGGCTCGAGGGTGCCGAGCACCCAGACCAGGCCGCCGGGATCGTCGGCGGCGGGCGCCGCCGGGGGTGTCGTGGCCACGAGACGGGTGCCGGCGGGAATCGCATCGTGCAGCATCACGGCGTGGGCCGTGGCCGTGCCGACGTTCCGGATCGACATTTCGTACCGGGCCGGTTTGCCGACCTGCACCTCGCGCGGCCCGCGCTTCTCGACGGTGATCTGTGGGGCCTGCACGCCCTCGAGCTGGGGCGGCCCGGGCCTCCCCTGGCCGCTTGCCGACGCCAGCGGATCCGGTTCGCGGATCGCCGACGACGCAGGCGGAGCGGTCCGCGTGGGAACGGGTGACGCCCCTCCCGTGAGGGCCTGTGGGCCGAAGCCCAGTGGTGCTGACGCAAGCGGATTTCCTGGGGAGGGCGTCCCCAGCACCGGCACCGCGGCGGCGGCGGCCGTCAGCGCTGCGGAGGCCGGCGGTGACACGGGGGCGCCGGGGTTTTGGGCTCCTGCTGTCGGCAGAGCCTGGGCCGCAGGCACGGGTCGGGCGAACGGGTCGGCCACGGTGACCGCGGGCTCCTCGACGGTCGGCTCGCCGGGCTGCGGTGTCGCGATCCCGGAAGCATCGGCCGCGGAGGGGGGCATCCGGGGCGACGAGGCATCGGGAGCCGCCGGTGCGTCGAGATCGGTCGTCGGCTGGAAGGCCGGGGGCACGGCTGGCTCAGCCGAGCCGCGGGGCTCCGGTTCGGCCTCGCGCGGCGGAGCCACAGGCTGGTTCACCTCGGGGAAACGATCGGCAGCGGGCGGCAGCGGATCATCGCCGACCGGCGGCGCGATGGCGAGCGGCCGGGCATCCTCGGTGGCCAGTTCGGCAGGCGGCGCTGTGTCGGCCGGTGGTTCGTCCGAACCGAACGCCGTCGTGCGGACATCGTCCATCGACGGGTCCGGCGAATCGGGTGTCGAAAAACGCGACAGGCTGCGCGGCTCGCCGTCGCCCGGAGCATCGGCCCGCTGATAGGACACGGGCGTTTCGGGGTAGCGGTCGGTCTCGGGCTGCTCATCCGGGTCGATCGCGGCTCGTCGCCAGTCGCCTGGCGGGGGTAGTTCGGCCGAGTCGCCCGGAACGGCCTCGCCGGCCCCGGGCGCGATCGCCGACCGCCCGACTCGACCAATGCCCAAGCCCCACACGAGACCAAAGCCCAGGCAGCCGCAGATGCAGGCGCCCAGGATGAGAGGCAGGCTGGACTGCCGCGGGGGAACGACAAGATCCTGACGGGACACTCGCTCTGTGTCGGACATCGCACGAATCCTCGCGGCAGCGATTCCGGGAACCGTGAATCGCGACCGCGGGAATTACCACATGCGGTCCCCCGGCCGGAAGACCATTGCCACTGCCCGGCCCCGCCGGCCCGCAGGATTCAGTCGAGGCTGAGAATCTGGTGAAGATGGAAGTGAAACTTCCCCAGTTTGCCGCCATAGTTGCCGGCCGAGATGGCCGGAATGTCCGGGCCGGCGGCGGCGCGCATGCCGGCGACCATCGCCCGGGCGACGGCATCTTCGTCGGTGCCATCGATGACGATCTCCAGCGCGCAGACCGCTCCCGCGACAAGCTCCGTCACCACGCGGCCCACGAGCCCAGGGCAGAAGGCATCGTTCGTCGAAGCCCGCAGGCCCTCATACCGCGACCCCACCTTGCTCCCCGAACGCACCACGCCTCCGGGAAACGGCGTGATCGTGCCGGGCACGTTGGCGATGGCATCCACCGCCCGTCGGGCGGCCTCGAGAGCCGCTTCGAGCGATCGCGCCTGAAGGATGAAGTTGCCGCCGCCGACTCCCTTCTCGATGCCAAACGTCTCTTCCGCGAGAAATTCGCCGTCCATGACCGGAATCCGCCAGAATCTCCGGCCGTCGATCACCTTCGATTTCTCGAAGCCGTCGCCGAAAAAGCGGATGTGGCCGCCCAACGGACTGCGATCTCCGGCCTCCGGCAGCCCATCGAACACGCCGACGGTCGGGCAGGTGAGCAGGCACTGGGATGCCCGGTTCGCCACAGCTTTCGCCAGCCCATCGGTGGAAAATCCGAACGCGAGGATGGCCGCTCCGGGCCGGCCATCGGGCGTTTCGTCCGCCGCCAGTCGCCGCTCGACGCCTACTTCGGCATCGCAACCGATGACGCTCGTGCCGTAGCCGCAGGCCGCGTGCAGGGCGGCCTCGAGCCAATGCCGGTCATGGGCGGTGACGATGAGCCGGGCGAACCGCAGGCGAAAGGCCTCGGCGAAGGTATCGACGACGTGTGTCGTTTCGATGAGCAACCAGGGTTCTCCCGGAACACGGTTTTGGCGTATCTTAAGAATCTTGCCCGCCGCGCACACCCTCAGAAGGATTCCGCCGATGGCATTCTCCCGCCTTGCGTCCCTCATCGCCGCCACCGCCGTCTCCCTGCTCGTCGCTGCCCTGCCCAGCGGCCGAGCCGCCGACATTTCGGATTCGGGCCTCGCGATGGTCCCCGCCGATGCCGCCTTCCTCTCCTCGACGCT
>CAZONY010000001.1:19849-27187 GCA_964581215.1 uncultured Chitinophagaceae bacterium
CTCATGCTCGAGACGCTCGCCGACAACGCGGATCTGCTGGTCATCCCCGACACCGTCTGGGGCTTCACATTGACCAAGGCGGCGCCGGCCGCGACCCAGCTCAAGCGGCTCGAAGGGCTGCTGCAACTGGTCACGCAGGCCAATCCCGATCTGGCCGACGCGGTCCAGCGGAAGACCATCCGCGGAGGCGAATTCGTCACGTTCACGTTCAAACCCGACACCTCACTCCTGCGGCTCCTCCTCGCGGAGGCGCCCGTCACCGCCGAAAAACTCGACGCCGTGATCAATGCCGTGGACAAACTGGAGGTCGTCGTGGCCCTGGGAATCGTGGGCGAAAGGGTGATCCTGTCGGTGGGGGACTCGCTGGAGCACATCGAAAAACTGTCCGCCCCCGAAGCCGGGCGCGGGCTGCTCGCCACGAAGCCGATGGCCCCGTTGCTGGACCATCGCGACAAGGCCATCACGGCCGTCTCGCACATCAGCGCAGACCTGATGAAGGTTTTGACCACGTCGACCAAGGACATCGACCAGCTGGCCGACCTGAGCGACGACATCGCCCGACTGGCCGACCTGCCGGAGGGGGCAGCCGCCGATATCCGCGGCTTCTTTGCCCAGGTATCCGCGCAATACCGCCAGTGGCTGCCGGTGCCCGGGCCCTGGACCGCCTTTTCCTTCCGCTCCGAGCAGGGCTACGAAGGCTATGCGTGGGACTGGTCGCAGAATGGCCCATTCGACGGACGAAAGCGACTCGACCTCCTCGAGCACGTCGGCGGTGCGCCGCTGGCGGCTGCCGTGGCCCGCGGCCGCACCGACGTGCCACGTTTCGACCACGTGGTGGGCTGGATCGACATGGGCTGGAACCTCTTCAAGAAGCACGTGCTGCCGTCGGCCGACGAGGACGTGCAGGAATGGGTGGCGGCGTTCGACGAACACCTGGCACCGCTGGGCAGAAAGTTCGTCGCGATCGTGCGCCGGACGTTCGTGCCGGCCCTGGCCAACGGGCAGATCGGGTTCGTGATCGACGGCAAGGGGCGGACGACGCAACTGCACGAGTCCCTGCCCGCTGCGGAGGCCCCCCTGCCCCTCCTGGAGCCCGCCATCGTGCTGGCCGTTGACGACGCAGGACTCTTCCGCGACGGAATGAACGATCTCTTCGCGCTCGGCGATGAATTGGTCGATGCGGTGCGTGAGCTCCCGGGTTCTTCGATTCCGGCCGAGTACCGGATCCCCGACCCCGAAAAGACGAAGGTCGAGGGGGGGTCGGTGTGGTCGTGGCCGCTCACGAACGCCGGCATCGACGAGCAGGTGCAGCCGTCCATCGCCCTGGGGAAGGATACGGTCGTGTTCTCGCTGGTGCCCCGGCAGGCCGGGCGCCTGATCGTGGAGACGCCGCTCACGACCGGCGTCCAGTTGACGAAGTTCGAGGAGCCCCTCGCCGGGGCGGCGACGCTCGACGTGGCCGGACTCATCGACGCGATCGAGCCGTGGGTCGGCTACATCACCAGCATTTCGTCGGAGACGTTCCTCGTCGAGTCCGATGAGAACGTCGTCCAGGAGAAAGACATCCTCGAACATGCGAAGGTCGTGCTCGAGGCGGCCCGTTCGTTGCGGGTGGCCACCGCCGAGACGACGACCAGGCCCGAGGCGACGGTTACCCACTGGCGAAACATCATCCGCGACGTGGCTCGCTGACCGGCCGGAGTCGGCCCTACGTCACGATACCGCGAAGGAACACGTCGCCGCCGACGCGGTCCAGCTGCTCGATGTCGATCGTCGGCATGTCGGGCAGCCGCGGCAGCGGAGGCGCCGCGCCGTGACCGATGATCCGCGGGGCGATGAAGGTCCATACCTCGTCGACGAGCCGGTCGCCAAAAAAGCTCGCCAGCACCCGGGGGCCTCCCTCGACCAGCAGATTCGTGTGGCGTCGCGCGCCCAAGTCACCGAGTAACGCGGCCATCCGCGCCGGCCCGTCGCCGGCAGGTCCGCTCCAGACCTCGCAGCCCGCCGTGTGAAGCGCCGCCACACGATCGGCAGGCGCCTGCGGACCGACGGCCACGAGGACGGGTGACTCGCGGGCCGTCCGGACGAGCCGGCTTGCCGGCGGTAGCCGGGCCTCCGAATCGAGCACGATCCTCACGGGCGCCCGAGGGCCGGGCGGGCGGGCGGTGAGGAGCGGATCATCGGCGAGGGCCGTCCCGATGCCGACGAGGATCGCGTCGCAGCGTCCGCGCAGGCCGTGCACGACGTCGCGCGAGGCCTCCGAGGAGATCCACCGCTGATCGCGTCTGCCGGTGGCCAGCGCGCCGTCGAGGCTCATGGCCCACTTCGCGATCACCCAGGGCCGGCCCTTGGCCACCAGCGTTCGAAACGGCGCCGTCAGCCGCACCGCCTCCCGTTCGAGGAGCCCCACGTCGACTCGCAGGCCGGCCCGCTCCAGGGCCGCGATCCCGCCGCCATTCACCGCAGGAAACGGGTCGCGGGCCGCGATCACCACGCGGCCGATGCCTGCCGCGATCACGGCGTCGGTGCAGGGGGGCGTCTTGCCCTGGTGGCAGCAGGGCTCGAGCGTGATGTAGAGCGTGGCTCCACGGGTCCGGGCGCCGGCCGCCGCGAGCGCCACCACCTCCGCGTGTGGCCCGCCGAACGCCGCATGCCAGCCTTCGGCCACGATCTCGACGCGGCCGGCGGCGTCGCGCACCGCCACGACCGCGCCCACCATCGGATTGGGCTCCACCCGCCCCTCGCCGCGACGGGCCAGCTCGAGGGCCCGCATCATCGCGGCGTGGTCAGACGCATCGAACATGGGCCTCGGTCCTCAGCCCGGCGTCCAGATTTTTTTCTCGCCGCCACCGGCCGCCGGTTCACTGCCGGGAGTCCAGATGCCGCCGGCCTGGGTCGACGAGGCGGCGGCCGGCATCCCGGCAGCCGCGCCGGCGGGCGCCCCGGCATTGCCCCGGGAGACGGCCGAGAGATCGATCCCCGCCTCCATGAGCACCTCGGCCAGGGCGCCGAGCACCTGCTGGTCGCGGGCATGCTGGGCGCGCAGATGGTCGAGTAGTCGCATGATGTCGGCCTGATCGCCACGCTGCAGCCTGATCCGCAGTTCGGCTACGTCGAGCATGCCGTCGTTGGCCTTGAGGTCGGCTGCCAGCCCGCGGAGCGTGGCGATGATGGCGAGCTTTTCCTGCGTCAGCGTGGCCCGCTGCTCCAGAAACCCCCACGCCTGCCAGCGATCGGCGGGCGTGGCGTCCGCCCGAGCGATCAGCTCCTTCGCGGCCCGCTCGGCGGCCAGTTCGAAGCCGGCATCGATCGCCGTCACGAGAACCCCTCGGAGCTGGTCGATCTCCACCTCCGGCATCACGAGCCGGTGCCAGCGCAACGGCGGCACGTCGTCGAGCGGCTGCTTCGATTCGATGGCCGCCACTGGCGGGATGCCGAGGGCCGCGCGGATCCGGGCCCAGGCCTCGTTCATGTCGGCGCGGCGGGCCGTGGCCTCGCCTTCGCTCACGAGCGCCTCGACCCGGAGCCGACCGTCCGCATGGCCCACCGCGTCGCGGGGTGTCTTGCCGAGCAGTTCGGGGAGCGCGGTGTTCGGCCACTCCGCCACGAACCGCTCACGGACGGCGGCCCGCTGCTGTTCGAGATAGGTGTCGAAGGCGGAAGGCTCGCCGGCCGGGGGCGGCGCCTTCGGCACCGGCGGAATCTCGCCGCGGAACTGCGCGCCCAGGAGCCAGCTCGTCGGCGTGGCCACCGGCAGCCCCTCCTGCGACGGCTCGACCACGAGCTTCGCTCCCACGACGGCCTCGGCGATCGGCAGGGCCGCGGCGACATCGGGCGCGAACCCCTGCAGGGCGGCCTCGGGCTCGCGATCGGTCTGCCGGCCGAAGAGCATCAGCGACGCGAGCAGGCGGACGGGCCGCCCGCCGTCGGCCGGACCCTCGTAGATCCGCCACACCGAGTGCGGCGGCACGGCGCCCCGCTGCACCCATTCCGAGCGGTTGAAGGGGGCGGGCTCGCAACGACCGTCGTGGCGGATCTTGTCCTCGAGAAGGTCGAGGGCATCCGGCCCATCGAGCGCGAGCACGGCGCGGGCCTGCGAGAACTCCACCAGCGGTGAACGGTCGGGATCGGCTTCGGTCTCCAAGGCGATGGCCCGGCCGGTCGCCTCGACGGCTTCATCGGGCACGTCGCCGCGGAGCTTCGCCACGGCCAGCCAGGCTTCGGAAGCCTCGAACGGCCGGGCGAGCATCTCGCACAAGATGGCGATATTCGTGAACACGGCCGGACTGGTCGCCGCCACGCTCCGGAGACTGCGGAAGAGCGTGAGCGCCTTGGAGAGTCGCCAGGCTGCCGCATGCTCGAGCGCCGTCTCGAAGTCGGGCCGCCAGCTTTCATCGCCCGTCGGCGGCGAAAAATGCACCTTCGTGCGGAGCGCCGGCGGCACGCCGGCAGAGCCGACGATCGCCGCGAGCAGCCGCTGTTCCTCGTCGGAGCCCAGGTTCCGGTCGATCATCCATTCCACGACCCCCTGGGCGAATCCCACATGCCCGGCCTGCGCCGCGGCCTGCACGAGCGTGGCCGCGATCCGCACGAACTCGGGCGTCATGCTCTGGGCGCAGATCTCGCGAGCCTTGTCGAACTGCCCAGCCGCCTCCTGGACGTTGCCGGCCACCGCATCGATCACGGCCGCCTGACCGAGAGCCAGGGGGTTGCCGGGGTGCGCTTCCAAGAACGCGCGGTTGGCGGCGGCCGCGGCCCCGTAGTTGCGGGAGGCCAGTTCGAGCTTCGTGAGCGTGGCCAAGAGGCAGGCCTTGCCGGGATGCTTCTCGGCCAACCGCCGCGTCTGCTCCAGGGCGGCGGCGATCTGATCGCCCTCGATGAGCCGATCCATCTGCTCGAGGTCGCCGACGAGTTCAGGGCAGCAGAACTTGATCTTCTTGTCGATCCCGCCGGGGCAGTGGGAATAGGGGTCGATGGGCACTGGGGCTCGTCTCCTCGCGCACGAAATACGAGCCTCTACTGTACCAGAGGCGAAATGACGCGGAAGCAGATGCGGCTGCCCGGCCCGTCCTCCATTGAGTTCGTGGACCGGACATTTCATACTTGGAAGCTCGCGTGGGAGGCGGCCTGCGTGGCGGATCGACGTTCGCGTCCCCCTTCGTCGCATTCTCGTGCAGCAACCCCGCATTCTCATCGTCGATTCCGCGGGTTCCACCGGCCTGCCGTACGCGCGGATGGTGGCCCGCCTGCAGCCGATGGAACTGCGGGTGGAGAAGACGCCCGAGGCAGCCGTGACGACGCTGTCCCGAGACGCCTGGGACATCGGCATCGTCACGTGCCGGCCGGGTCGCCCGGCTGCCGACCTGCATGACGTGCTGCAGCGGGCCGATCCCCAACTGCCCTGGGTGGTGGTCGATGCGCGACCGACCGTGGATACGGCCCGCGCCTGCCTTCAGGCGGGAGCGGGCGACTACCTCGACATCGCCGGCGTCGAAGCCGACCTCGAGGCGTCGCTGGAGCGACTGCTGACCGAATCCCGCCACAAGGCGGCGGAGCAGGTGCTGCGTCGGGCCGTCGAGAAGCCCTATTCGTTCGACGATTTTCTCGGCGCCAGTCCGGCCATGCGGCAGGTCTACTCGGTGATCGACCGCGTGGCCGGCAGTTCCGTGGACGTGCTCATCACGGGCGAGACCGGCACCGGCAAGGAACTCGTGGCCCGGTCGATCCATCGTCGCAGCCGGCGGTCCGCCGGTCCCTTCGTGCCCGTCGATTGCGGGGCGATCCCCGACACGCTCCTGGAAAGCGAGCTCTTCGGCCACGAGCGCGGCGCGTTCACCGGCGCCGACGCCCGGCGCATGGGGCTCATCGAGTTCGCCGACGGCGGCACGCTGTTTCTTGACGAGGTGGGCGAACTGCCCCTCGCCGTGCAGGCAAAGCTGCTCCGCGTCCTCCAGGAGCGACGCGTGCGACGGGTGGGGGCACGGCAGGAGAACGCCGTCGATGTGCGGGTCGTCGCGGCCACGTCACGAAACGTCGATGAGATGGTCGCGCGGGGTGATTTTCGCCGCGATCTCTTCTACCGGATCAACGTGGTGCGAATCGATCTGCCCCCCCTGCGGGTCCGGGGCGACGACATCGGTCTGCTCGCCGAGGCGTTCGCGCATCGCGCGGCCCAGGAGATGGGCCGCGGCATGGCGGGGCTCTCTGCCGACGCCTACCAGGTGCTGAGGAGCTATCACTGGCCCGGCAACGTGCGCGAACTGCAAAACGCCGTCCGCCGCGCCATCGCGATGACGCCAGGCCCGGCGGCCGGCGTCGATGACCTGCCCGACGAGATCGTCTCCGTCGCCGGCCGCATGGCCGGCGATGGCACCGCGGACGCGACCGCCGACGGCTTCTTCGCCCAGCGGGCCCGGCACATGGCCCAGTTCGAGCGGCAGTATCTCTCCGACCTGCTCACGCGGCACGCCGGCGACGTGTCGGCGGCGGCCCGCGACGCCCGCATTCCCCGCGGCACGCTCTACCGGCTCATGAAGGGGCACGGCCTCGACGGCGCCGCCTTTCGAAAGTAGGGGCATCAAGCACCGCGGCCGCGCGTCGGGCCGGGACGGGACAGGGCGATCAGCCCTTCTTCCGCTCCCAGGTCTTGCCCTCCTTGTAGGCGTTGGCCCGTTCGACGAGTTCCGGATTCTTCGTCATCTCGATCACCCGATCGAGCGCTTTGGAAAACTCGTCCTTGTTGGCATCCCGCAACTGTCGGTGATGGGCCAGTTCGACGACGCTCCTACAGGCCGGCTCGGCGAGGGCGGGGCTGTCCAGATAACCCGTCACGAACCGGAAGGCTTCCACCGTGCGGATCGCGTGCACCCGCTCGATGAGGCGGCCACGGTCGTCGTCGGTCTGACAGAGTTCCATGGTCCTCCTGGCCAGGTCGAGCTTCTGGGCATCGTTGAGTTTGTTGTCCGGAAGCGGCGCGATGCGAATCAGCGTGCCGAGCAGCAACGCCCGCTCGGCCGGATCCTGCGCCTTGCCGACCAGATCCGTCAGTCGGGAGGCCACCGTGGCATCAGGCCAGCGGGAGAGTGCCGACAGGCCGAACTTTCGCTTCGCCGCATCAGGGCTGGAAACCATCTCATCCACGACGGCCATCGCTCCCGGCCCGCCCACGCCGCCGAGCGCCGGCAGGAGCATCTCCTGCTCGCTTTCGGGGGCCTTCTTGAACCAGTCGAGGAACCGTTTCGCAGCCTCCTCGTGGCCACGGTTCTTGGTACATACAACCACGAGGGCCCGCTCCGCATCCCTCCGCTCGCCGCCGGACTGAGCTTTCAGCACGCCGGC
>CAZONY010000001.1:27287-28453 GCA_964581215.1 uncultured Chitinophagaceae bacterium
GCGATCCGATCGCTCCGAGCGCGAGTACGGCGGCCGAACGCACGGAAGGATCCGTGGCCTGCTGGAGCAGGGCCGTGATGGCGGGAACGGCGGCCGCATCACCACGGTCGGCAAGGGCCCGCACCAGCGCGATCTGCCGGTCGGCTCGTGTCTGCTTGGCGATCTCAGCCGCGAAGCGAACCGTGGCCGCCTCGCCCTTCGTGCCATGCCGCATGCAGTCGAGCCCGATCGCACGTGCATCGGCGTCGTCGCGCGAAAACAGTTCGATCGTCATGGCGACCGGGTCGTCGGCTGCCCGCGAGGGAATGAATCCGGTCAGGGCGAAGGCCATCGTGAATGGCACCAGAAAGGTCTGTCCGCGCATGGTGGGAGGCTCCGCAGGAGACGGGCATGGTCAGGACGTCGTGGCGAGCGTGTCGGCGCAGGCGAGGATGCCGCGGGTGGCGGCCATTTCGAGCGCCTTGGCATGCGGCCTGTCGGCAGCAGCCTTGGCAAGAGCCCGATAGACGGCCAGCGCCTCGTCTCGCTTGCCGCCCGCGAGCAGCGACTCGGCGCAGGCGAGCCGAGCATTCGCCACGGCCGCGCCGACACCACCGGCCGCAAAGGGATCGGCTGCCGCCAGCACGGCGATCGCCTCCGGTGACCCGATCGCGCCGAGCCCACCGGCAGCCGCCATGGCCACCGCCGGTGAGGCCTTCAGCAAGGCGGCCAGGGCGGGCACGCAGGCCAAATCACGACGGGCGGCGAGCGACGAGATCATGCCGACCTGCAGCGGGCCCTCCGCCTTGCCGAGAGCATCGCGAAGCGCCGCGGCCGCCTCCGGGTCTGGAATCCGTTCGAGTGCGAACCGCGCCATGTGGGACTGATCCTTGTCGGCCAGCAGCGACGCGAGCGCCGTCACGCTCGCTCCCGTGCCGATCATCATCAGCTTCCGGCAGACATACTCTTTCGTCGCGCGACTCGCATCGCCGCCGAGCACGGCGGCGAATCGCTTTTCGATCGCGGCCCGAAGCGCCGCGTCGGCCTGGGCAGCGATCACGGCCGCATCGATCATCTTCAAGGGAGCGGCATCGGCTCCCCAGTCGTAGGCCACGAGCGACTGGAAAGGCGCGTCGAGCGTGGTGATGTCAAATGCCATGGGAAAGACTCCTCCTCATATCATCCAA
>CAZONY010000002.1:0-3769 GCA_964581215.1 uncultured Chitinophagaceae bacterium
CGCCGATGGCGCTGGTGATGTGGTCGTAGCCCGGAGCGATGTCGGTCACGAGCGGGCCAAGCACGTAGAACGGCGCCTCGTCGCATTCCTCCATCTGCCGCTTCACGTTCATGTCGATCTGATCCATCGGCACGTGTCCCGGCCCCTCCACCATCACCTGGCAGCCCTTCGCCCAGGCCCGCCGGGTGAGTTCGCCGAGCACGTGCAGCTCGGCGAACTGCGCCTCGTCGCTCGCGTCGGCGATCGCCCCCGGCCGCAGGCCGTCGCCGAGGCTCCAGGTGACGTCGTACTGGCGAAAAATGTCGCAGAGGTCGTCGAAGTGGGTGTAGAGCGGATTCTGCCGGCGGTGGGTCATCATCCAGCGGGCGATGAGCGATCCGCCCCGGCTCACGATGCCGGTGATCCGATGCATCGTGAGGTGGAGGTGTTCCTGCAGCAGCCCGGCGTGGACGGTCATGTAATCGACCCCCTGCCGCGCCTGCTTCTCGCACATGTCGAGGAAGTGCTGCGGCTTCATGTCGTCGATGTCGCCCCCCAACTCCTCCAGCATCTGGTAGATCGGCACCGTGCCAATCGGCACCGGCGACGCGTCGATGATCGTTTGACGGATCGTGTCGATGTCCTTGCCCGTGGACAGGTCCATGACGGTGTCGGCACCGTAGTGAACGGCCATGTGGAGCTTTTCCAGCTCCGTCTGCTGGTCGCTCGTGACGGCCGAATTGCCGATGTTGGCATTGATCTTGGTGAGGGCCGCGATGCCGATCGCCATCGGCTCGAGTCTCTTGGTGAGATGCACCGTGTTGGCAGGGATCACCATCCGGCCACGGGCCACCTCGCTGCGGATCAATTCCTCGGGCAGGTCCTCGCGCCGGGCGACGAACGTCATCTCGGGCGTGATCTGGTTGGCACGGGCGGCTTCGAGTTGCGTCATGGATGGGCTCCTGCGTTAGGGCCGGCAGTGTAGCACGTCGTCACAGGGTCTTGAGATACTCGAGCACCGCCCGCTTCTCGTCGGCCGACAGCGCGGCGGGGAAATCATGGCCGGCGGCCGACTTGCCGGGCTTGCGGGTGTCGAACCAGCGTCGCCGTTCCGCGGACGTCAGCCGCCCCGGCGGCAGATCGGCAGCGGCCTCCATCTCCAGCCCGACGCGCGCCGCGTCATACCCCGTGGGCGACCGCTTCCAGACGGCGGGGCGATCCGACGGATGAAGGAGGTGCCAGAGCGTGGGCACGGAGCCGTTATGCAGGTAGGGCGCCGAGGCCCAGACGCCATCGAGCGGCGGAGCGATGTAGCCCGCCGGAGACTCCCGGTCACGCATGTCCTTCGCGTCGCGGCCGTGGTGTCCAAACCAGCTCTCGTTCAGGGCGCTGCGATCCTTGTGAGCGAGCGAGTCGAACCGCACGCGGTCGGTGCCGACCTCGTCGATGGGGATCACGCGGTCGGGATACGAGCGGCCGGGGCCATACGTGCCGTGGCATTCGGCGCAGTGCCGTTGAAACACGCCCGCCCCCTCTCGGGCCAGTGCGGCATCGACGGCATGCGGCCAGCGTGGCGGCTCGAGTGATTCGATCCACGCCTCGATCCGCCGAAAATCGTCCTCCCAGTCGTGAAACCGCTCCGGGCCGTTTTCCTTGACGAGCAGGAACTGCATCAGCATCCGGTGCCCCTTGGGGGCGAAGCCGTCGGCGTAGAGGCTTCGCCGCGTGGAATAGTGCCACCACGGCGGAGCGTCCATGTCGTGATGCACGAGATCGAAGCGGGGGGGCCGCGGGACGATGTTCAAGTCGGCGTCACGATGCCGCATCAGAGCCACGCCGAACATCACCGCGTTGGTCGTGCCATCGGTCGTGCCCAACGGCAGGAGGAGCGACCCCATGTCCATATGACCGAAGGCCTTCCGCTGGCGCACCTTCACAAGACGCACCTCCTCGGTGAGTGTCTCGAGTGCGTAGTTCGAGTTGGGAAGCCCGTGGATCAAGCGTCCGCCGACCTGCCCCTGGTGGCAGGCGAGACAACTCATCGTCCAGGCGCCGTCGGGGCCGACGACGTACTGCATTGATTTGGTCGGATCCTCCGGCCTCGCCAGCAGCCCATACCGCTCCATCGCCATGCGGCGGCGTTCCTCGACCGGCGCCGAGGCGGCCCGTCGTCGCAGCGGCTCCTCCCACACCGTCCACAGGTCGTCGAACACCGCCTGGTCGAAGTCGGGGGGGAGATAGGCCCGCGTCAGGAGGAGCGCGAGGCCCTCGGGCGCATGACGCGCCTCGTCCGCCGTCGCCGGCACGGTGAGGACGCTCAGGAACAAGAGCAGGATCGCCCGCCGTCGGTCGACACGAGAAGCTTTCATGGCATACTGGGCGTCAGTCTCCGCACGGCATCGCAGTATAGGCCGTTTCCTCCCGCCGGCCGCCCGCCATGGCCACTGCCAACCCCATCCTCATCCCCGAACTGCGAGTGATGCTCGCCGAGGGCGACGCATCGGGCCTCCGCGAGGTCGCCCAAGAACTCCATCCGGCCACGGTCGCGGAGTTCACGGAGGGGCTCGACGACCGGGAAATCTGGCAGGTGCTCGACGCGGTGCCGGTGGAACGGCGGGCAGAAATCTTCGCCTACTACCCGATGAGCCGGCAGGTCGACCTGGTGAAACAGGCCGACCGGGCCCATATCGGCCCGCTCCTCGAATGGATGGCCGCCGACAACCGCGACGACCTCCTCCGCGAGCTCGATCCCGAGTTCGTCGAGGAGATCCTGCCCTTGGTGGCCAAGGCCGAGCGGCACGACATCCGCATGCTGCTTTCCTGCCCGGAGGGCTCGGCTGGATCGCTGATGACGACCGAATATGCGTCCCTGCCGGCCGACATCACGGCGGGGGAGGCGATCGCCCGGCTCCGGTCCCAGGCCCCCGACAGCGAGTCGATCTACTCCGTCTACGTGCTCGATGCGGAACGGAAGCTGGTGGGCTTCGTGTCGCTCCGCGACCTGATCCTCGCCAAACCGACGGCCCTGATCTCCGATCTCATGCAGCGGGACGTGATCCGCGTCCGTGTCGACGATCCGAGCGAGTCCGCCGTCGACAAACTGGCCCGTTTCGATTTTCTTGCCGTCCCCGTCGTCGATGATCACAACCGCCTCGTCGGCATCGTCACCCACGATGACGTCATCGACGCGATCCGCGAAGAGGCCACGGAGGACGCCCAGATGATCGGCGCCGTCGCCCCGTTGAGCGAGGGCTACCTGGAGACGGCTCTGGTATCGATGACGTGGAAGCGGGGCGTCTGGCTGGCGATCCTCTTCGCCACCGCGGCCGTCACCGCGATGGTGCTCTCCACGTCACCGATCACCCATGCCTGGCTCGTGGCCTTCATCCCGCTCGTGATCGCCAGCGGCGGAAACTCGGGCAACCAGTCGGCCACGCTGGTGATCACGGCCCTCTCGGCCGGCGACTGCTCGCTCGCCGACTGGAAACGGATTCTCCGCCGCGAACTGGCCATGGGAATGCTGCTTGGCGGCCTGCTCTCCGTGCCGGGATACCTGCTCGCGCTGGTGTATGCACCTTCCCCCCTCCACGCGCTGGTCATCCCGCTGACGATCCTCGCGGTGGTGCTCCTGGGCGCCGTGGTCGGCGCCGCACTGCCGCTCGTCTTCCGCTCGCTGGGACTCGACCCCGCGCTGATGAGCAACCCGTTCGTGTCGGCGATCGTGGACATCGTGGGGATCGTCATCTACACGGCGATCTCCCTCCTGCTGCTGGGCTGACGGCCGGCAAGC
>CAZONY010000002.1:3869-6609 GCA_964581215.1 uncultured Chitinophagaceae bacterium
GTGAAGCCGGCTGGCTAGGCGATCGTCCGGCCCACGGCGGCGGCCACGCGGCGGCAGACCTCCATCATGCGGCCGAACGACGGTAGATCGAGCGTCTGGGCAGCGTCACTGGAGGCAACCTTGGGGTCGGGATGCACCTCGACGATGAGGCCGTCGGCACCGGCGGCCACGCTCGCCGCCGCCATGCTCTCCACCAGATTCGCATGCCCTGTGCCATGGCTGGGATCGACCACCACCGGCAGGTGCGTGCGGGCGTGCAACCATGGCACCGTGGCCAACGGGAGCGTGAATCGCGTGTGGGACTCGAAGGTCCGGATGCCCCGCTCGCAGAGCATCACCTGCCGGTTACCCGCATCGAGGATGTATTCGGCGGCCAGGAGCAGTTCCTCGACCGTCGCCGCCGGCCCACGCTTGAGGAGCACCGGCGTGGACGTCCGCCCGACCGCCTCCAAGAGCCGGTAGTTCTGCATGTTGCGGGCGCCCACCTGCAGCACGTCGGCATACCGCGTCACCAGCGGCACATCCTCGGGCGCCACCACCTCGGTGACCACGGCCAGGCCCGTCTCAGCCCGGGCCTCGGCGAGCAATTCGAGCCCCTTCTCCTTCATGCCCTGGAAGCTGTAGGGGCTCGTGCGGGGCTTGAAGGCTCCGCCCCGCAGGCCGGTGGCGCCGGCCGCCTTGACGGCCTTCGCCGTCGCGACGATCTGTTCCCGGCTCTCCACCGAGCAGGGCCCGGCGATCACGCCGATCGCCGGGCCGCCGACGGCCAGCGGCCCCACTCGCACGATCGTCGGCTCGCTCTGCACTTCGCGGCTGGCCACCTTGTAGGGCGCGAGAATCGGCATCACGGATGCCACGCCAGGAAGCGTCTCCATTCCGCCATGCAGGGCGTTCCGCTCGTCTCCCACCACGGCCACGACCGTCCGTTCCGTCCCCACGATCACATGGGGCCGCAGCCCCAGCGACTCGACCCGTGCGACCACCTGGTCCAGCTGGGATTTCGTGGCCTCGGCCTGCATGACGATGATCATCGGTCTTCCTTTCTCGGTTTTTTCTTGATGGTCTGGTCCGCCCCGTCATTTCTCGTCCGTGTCCCCGGCCGGCTTCTGCAGCGTCGGTGGCAGAGCCTCGCTTCGTTCGGCCGCCGCAGCCCGTGTGGTGACGACGAGCGACTCCGCATCACCCGTACCACGGATCACGTAAACGAGCTTTCCGTTCGGATTCGCCTTCAGGAGGATCGTCCGCAGAATCTCCTCCGCAGGCTTGTCCCGCTCGTCGAGTCCGAAGGACTGGTTCTTGGTGATGCCCTCCAGTTTCAGATCGTTGCCGAGGATCTCGATGGAGAGGCCGACCTGTTCTCCGAGCTGCTGGATCGAGCCCTCCAGCGTATCCCGCGGCACGATGAGCGACATCGTTTTCCCGAGCTTCTGCCGGATGCCGCCCCCGCCGGCGGCTTGTCCGTGGGGACGGACCGCCGGAGAACCGGCCGCATCGGCCTGGGCGAGGGCCAGCTCCATCGCCAGCGCCAGGTTGTGGCCGGCATGCCGCGGAACGTACGCGTTGACCACCGCCCCCCTGCCCTCCGCGCCACCGCGGGCGTTGGCCGCGAGCACCCGCACCATCGCCGGAAGCCGGTTGACCAGCTTCCGGCCATACTGCACACCCACGAGACCGGCAGACCAGTCTTCGACGGTATCGGCGAGCGCCACGAGCTGCCGCACAATCTGCTTCGCCAGCGGAGTGGCCCGTTTTTCAACCGTCTCGACGGCATCCAGTTCGACATAGAGCGACTCCCCGAAATGGAGCGACAAGGCGGCGGCCCGCACCGACTCGTCGAGGAAGTCGCCCAGCGGATCCGCGATCCGTGCCAGGGGACCGACGAGCATGTCTCGGGCGTCGGTCCGCAAGGCATGCGGCGAGCCCAAGAGCGTGACGTGCCGCGTGCGGTCGAGCATGCCGACGAGCACTTCCATGTCGCGAGGCAACGCGGTCCGCAGGCGTTCGTCATCGCCGGGCGGCCTGGCCTTCGCTTCGGCCTCCATGATCGACCGCACGATCGTTTCATCGCCGCAGACAACCACCCTTCCCCGCGCCACCGTCGGCATCCAGAGGCTCGAGCCCTTCCCGACATGCAGCACCTCGGTGCCCACCGTCGTGGTCGTGGCCCCTGCGACGGCCGCCGTCACTGTGGACTCTTCGGCAGGCTCGCGGAGCCAGGCCGTGTATCCGCCGAGCACCGCGCCGCTCGCGTCCTGCTGCCACCCCGCCTGCAGCATTTCGATCCCCTCGAGACCGCACCCGCAGAGCCGCGTTAGGGCATCCACCGCGTCGGCGACCTGCGGCCCCAGCGAGCGCACGAACAGGGCCCCCTCCTCATCGCCCATGATCTCCGCCGGCCGGGCCACCAGAATCAACTGCGATCCCGGCGGCAGGTAGGCCAGCGTCGGCGGCGGTCCGGACGTCGGCGACGCCCAGGGCAGACGGTCGTCATCCACGATTTCCGTGGACGAGGGTGCGGCCTCCGCCTGCCCGCGCGAGCCTGTCGCGACATCCGCCGCTTCGGGAGATCGAGCGACGGAAGCCGGGGGCGGTTTCGCGCCGTCCCGTGGCGACGACACGACATTCACCTCGCCCCCGGACGGCACGATCTTCACCAAACCCCCGTTTTGCAACGCGAAGACGATGCCCACGATGCCCGCCACGGCAACCACCAGCAGGCCGACGGTCGTCCAGAGTGTCG
>CAZONY010000002.1:6709-26166 GCA_964581215.1 uncultured Chitinophagaceae bacterium
GTCATCGTCGCCACCACGCCCGCCAGATCACCGGCCCCGCCGGGCAGCACGAGCGGAGGCAGCCCTCGCGCTGCGGCGGCGAGCGTGCGTTGCGGATCCCCCAGCCAGCCCGGCGGTCGTCCGGTGACGAGGGCATGCACGACGCATCCGATCGCATACACGTCGCTTCGCGGGTCGCACGGAACGCCATTGGTGGCCAGTTCCGGGGCCGCGAAGCAGACCCGTGAACCGAGTTTTTGCATGGCCTCGATGGAGTCGATGGGAAGGCGCGGAGGCTGCAGGTGCGGATCGCCAGCAAGCGGAAACTGTGCCAGCCGCACGACTCCGGTCTGCGGATCGACCATGGCCGGCACCGGCTCGCGACGCAGGGCCTCGAGCGAGATCGCCCCGTGCACGTCGCCGAGACGATGCAGTCCGGCGACGGCCCGGGCCACTTCCGTGGCGATGCGGCCGGCCTCCTCGATCCCCATGCCCCCCGACCGCTCGAGCTCCTCGGCGAGCGTCGCCAGCGACAGGTCCTCGCAAAGGATGAAGCGATGGGCATCGGCCTTCTCGATGGAGATCGTCCGGGAGAGCAGCGGGGAAGCGGCCGCATGCGCCAGGGTGGTTCGGCGCACGATGCCCGTCCATACCTCCCGCCGCTTGCACGAAGGGCGATCCAGCAGCCGCAGTTGCAGCCGGCGCCCGTCCTGCTCGTCGCGCACGCGAAACAGGAGGCCGTCGCCTTCGGCATCGATCCGCTCCATGAGCCGAAACGACCCGATGAAAAATGGCCCCCGGTCACCTCGGGCCAGCCGACGGGCCTGCCAGGTCGAGAGCACCCCGCGGCCGGCGAGCCACTTCGCGGCCTCGGCGGCGACGGACGCCCGGCATTCGCCCTTGAAGCGCCGCAGATCGCCGGGATCGACAAGCCGGCTGTCGGCCACGAGGCCCCAGAATGTGGCGAGGTCGGGGAGGTTCATCGACGGCACGGAGAGCCGGGCACGAAGGCGAATGCAAGTCTCCACTCTACCCGGAGCCGCGCTCCATCCGCCATCGCCGCCCCGCTTGTGACGGGGAAACGACCGTCGCTACGATGCCGCGTCCCTCGTGATCCCTCCCCCTTGCCCCGCGAGACAGCCATGACCGCCAGCACGGCAAACCAGATCTACTTCCGGCAGGCCGCGGATGAACTCGATCTCTCCGACACCATGCGCACCCTGCTGCTCACCGCCAAGCGCGAGGTGCAGGTGCAGGTCGTCGCGGAGCGTGATTCGGGGGAGGTGGCGACGTTCATCGGCTATCGGGTGCAGCACAACGACGCCCGCGGACCGCTCAAGGGGGGGCTCCGGTACCACCCGGAGGTCGATCTCGCGGAGGTGCGATCCCTGGCCGCGCTCATGACCTGGAAGACGGCGGTCGTCGATATTCCCTACGGCGGCGCGAAGGGGGGCATCGCGCTGGCTCCCGCCACCCTGTCGACCCGCGAACTCGAGCGGGTGACCCGCAGCTTCGTCGACGCGATCCACGATCTGTTCGGCCCCGACGTCGACATCCCCGCCCCCGACATGGGCACGTCGGCCGAGGTGATGGCCTGGATCATGAACCAATACGGCAAGTACCACGGCTTCGCCCCGGCCTGCGTCACCGGCAAGCCGGTCGAATACCACGGCGTGCCGGGCCGCGAAGAGGCGACCGGCCGGGGGGTGGGAATGCTCACGCTCAAGATGCTGAGCCGTCTGGGACGGAAGATCCCGGGCACGACCGTCGCCATCCAGGGCTTCGGTAACGTGGGGACGCACACCGCCAAGTTCCTCCGCGATGCCGAGTGCCGCGTGGTGGCGATCAGCGACGCCGACGGTGGCGTGTACCGGGCGGATGGCATCGACGTGCTCGAGGCGCTGCGGCACGTCCGTGGCAACGGTGGACGCCTGGCCGGGTTCGCCGGCGGTGACCGGATCGACAATGCCGAACTGCTCGCCCTCGACTGCGACGTGCTCATCCCGGCCGCGCTCGGCGGCGTGCTCACCGGGACGAGCGCCGGCACGGTGCGGGCGCCCCTGATCATCGAGGCCGCCAACTCGCCGGTGACGCCCGAGGGCGACGCCGTCCTGGCCGCCAAGGGCGTGACGGTGCTCCCGGACATCCTCGCCAATGCCGGCGGCGTGACGGTCAGCTGGTTCGAGTGGGTGCAGAACCGGCAGCATTACCAATGGGGCATCAACCGGGTGCGGCAGGAGCTCGACCGGATCCTCGGCGAGGCCTTCGAACAGGTCTGGCAGCTTTCCTCGTCACGGCAGGTGAGCCTGCGCACGGCCGCCTACATGCTGGGCGTCGGCCGTGTGGCTCGGGCCACGATCCTCGGCGGCATCGTCTGATGCGGCGGCCCGGCCGAGGCGGCCGTGTGGGAACCGGACGGGCAACCACAGGCCCCGCGCTCACGGTCGGCGGAACATCGCGAGTTCCGCCGTCAATCCCGGGCCGAACGCCATCGCCACGCAGGGCCCGGCCGCTTCACCCCGGAGCAGACGCTCGAGGATGAACAGAATCGTCGCACTCGACATGTTGCCATGCTCCGAGAGCACGGCGCGCGAGGCGGCAAGGGCATCGGCGGGCAGGCCGAGCGACTCCTCGACGGCGACGAGCACGCGTGGCCCGCCGGGATGAACGGCCCACGAGCCCACCTGTGATAGGGAAAGCCCTGCCTCCCCCAGGCCGGCGGCGAGGACGGCCGGCAGGTGATGCCCGATGACCCCGGGCACGGCCGCCGAAAGACTCATTTCGAAACCGTGGTCGCCGATCCTCCACCCCATCTCACCACGCGAATCGGGCAGGAGGCTCGACCACTGTCGGTCGAGCCTCCACGCGGGTTCAGGCGATATGCCCCGCCGTGATGCATGGCCGCCCACCAGGGCGGCGGCACCGTCGGCGAAGATGCTGTTGGCGACGATGACGTCGCTGCGGGATCCATACTGGAAGTGGAGACTGCACAGTTCGACGCAGACCACCAACGGCACGCTCTCCGGCCGGGCGGCGACGAAGGCATCGGCGATGCGGATCGCATTGAAGGCACCGTGGCACCCCATGAAGCCGACATGCGTGCGGGCCACGGTGGGGGAGAGTCCGAGCGACCCGACGAGGTCGATATCGAAACCCGGGCTCGCAAAACCGGTGCACGAGCAGGTGATCAGGTGCGTCACCGCGGCCGCTTCGATGCCCGCCGCAGCGACCGCCCGGCCGGCGGCGGCGGCTGCCAGCGGCCCCGCCGCGGACACGTAGCGGTCCATCCGCGCCCGCGTGGAGGGCCCGCCCACACCGCCCTCCGACGCCGGAGGGAAAAAATCCTGGGCGTAGGCCGCCGTGCCGGGATCATCGAGGAGCACCGAGCCGCGTGACCGGATGCGGGTCTGTCGGTAGATGGCCTCGAGCGCCCGTTCCTGCCCAGAGCCGGCCTGCGTGAATCCGGCGGCCAGCCGTGCCGCATCACGCTGCGCGATCCGATGGTCGGGCGTGGCGGTGCCGATGCCGAGAATCACCAGGCTCATCGGCCATCTCCTCCGCTACGGGCACCGGTCACCATGGGGACGACCCGCCGGGCGGCCCAGGGCATCGCGTCGGCTGCCGCCAGCGCTGCCGCGACGACGGCCGGCCGTCGCAGACCCCACGCCACCGCCCGGCATCGAGCGTGGAGGGGTTGAAAGTGTCGGCGCTGGGAGGTGGCGTGGCAGCTGGCCGCCTCGGCAGCTGGCCGCAGCCCGGCCGGGGCAAGCAGCGCGGCGACGACCATCCGCGCCGAAGCGAGCGCCCAGCCGATGCCCTCGCCGGTAAATGGCTCCACGTAGCCTGCGGCATCACCGATTCGCAGGATGCGCCGCGATGCGCCGGCCACCACCGGCGCACGACGGGTCAGCGGCGGCGTGGCACGAACCGTGGCGGCCTGGAGAACCTCGTCGACAAGCCCGAGATCCGTGGACCGCCCGAGGGCCTCACCCAGCACGGCCGCCACAGCCCGGGCCGGATCGCGCTGGGCCACGAGCGTCGCCCGATCGATGGCGGCAGCGACGTCGAGCCGGCCATCCTCGAGCCGCACCACACCGCAGTAGCCGTTGCGGCCGACGGCCATGACCAAGTCCCCATCGGGCAGTTTCGACGCCGCGGCTGGCAGCACGCAGCCGACACCGATGCGGCTCCCGGGATCGACCGTGCGCTCCATAGCGGTGACGGAGGGGCCGCCGCCGGTGATCCGCACATGATCGACGAGTCCGGCAGCCAGGACGACACGCTCGGCCCCGAGCACCGCACCGCGGCCTTCCCCGGCCGGACCCCGGCCCAGATGCAGTTCGAGCGGTGCAACGGTTCCGCCGCCATCGTGGATGGCCGCGACATCCACTTCCGGCAGCCAGTGGCAGCCGGCGGCAATCGCCCGCCGCACCAGGTGGGCGTCGAGTGCCTCGCGCGAGATGACCCGCCCCGTGGGCAGTGGCACACGGACGCATCGCCCGCGGGATGCGAGCCGGACCGCCGCCAACGGCACCGCCATATCGGGCATGGCATCGGTGCCGAGATCGACCAGTTCCCGAATCGCCGGCGAGGACAGGCAGCAGCCGCAGACCTTGCCCCGCGGCAGAGCATGCCGGTCGAGGAGGAGCACGCGGACGCCACGGGCCGCCAGCCGCCATGCCGCCGCCGCTCCGGCCGGACCGGCGCCGACGACGACGACCTGCCACGGCACGCCGGCGGCACCAACCGGATCGATCGTCGGGCAGACTGTCTCGGAGGTTGCGGAGCCGGGGGCGATCATCGCGACGGCTCCGTCATGGACCGCTGCCAGGTGATCACGACGCGTTCCGGCCAGGCTCGTCGAATCGTCGCGCCCGGGAGCCCGGCCGTGTCGCACAGCCCGCGATACTCGGCGGGCGTGCGTGCCGCCCGCACGGATCGCGGACCATCGACGCGGGCGATCCGCGACGAAGACAACAGCCGGGTGCCGACGACCGCCATGCCGAGCCCGATCCGGCTGCGCACGAGGTCGGACACGACGACGGCGACGCGGGCGGCGGCGGCCATACTCGCAAGGAGCCGGCGAGCAGATTCGTCATCGAGGTGGTGGAGAAAGAGGGAACTCACCGCGACGTCGCACGGCGGGCAGCCGGCGGCCAGCACGTCGCGCACCTCGAACGACACGCCGAGCCCACGGCCGGCTGCCACCTGACGCGACCGTTCGATGGCCCGGCTGCTCACATCGACCCCGACCACGCGCACGCGGCGGCCTCGGGCCATGCGTTGCAGCCGGCCGGCCAGGTCGATCGTGACATCGCCACCACCGCAGGCGATATCCACCACGTCGACCGGCCCCGCGGGCGACGTCGCACCCGCGAACACCCCGCGGACGGCCGCCGCGATCTGGGCCGCGGTTCGCGACACGGCATTGATGCGTCGCAGGGCCGTCAGGGCCTGCAGGTGCTCCGCTGCCGCGATCAGCGGGTCGTCCATCAACTCGGGCTCGCGCGACTGGGGGACCGACCAGGGCATAAACACCACCGGAGCCAACGACGATGCGGGCGAACGCGGCGCGACGATCCGTGCAAGGATCGCCTCGTGCACGGAGTATAGATCACTGCCCGCGGGCCGGGCCTCGGGCATGGCGTCACGCCCGGAAAGAGGGCGGACGCTCTGCATCGTCGAACTCGCTCATGCCACGCCCGGCGGCGCTGCATCCTTCGGCCGGCGCCGGGCGGCATGCGGGTGTCCCGAGGCGGCGCGATGCTCCTCGAGCCCCACCACCTCCAGGCGCAGCCCAGCGCGGGAAAAATCGGCTGCCAACTCGTCGAGTTTCTCCATCACGTTGCTGTCGACCAACCGCGTGCCGGCCAGGTTCACGATCACGTCGTTCCGCTGCACGAGGCCGATCTGCTCGATCTGACGGCGGAAGGGAATCCAATTGGAAAAGACGGCCGACCCGGCCGCGTCGATCCGCACGGTCGACTCATCGATCTCGGTGACGCTCAGAAACGGCTTGAAGAACTCGCGGGGGGGAACGCCGTTGATCACGTGGATGATGAACTTGGTCGCCACCCCGATTCCCACACCCACGAGCAGGTCGGTCGCCAGCACACCGACGATCGTGGCCACGAAGATCACCAACTGCTCGGCGCCGATCTCGAAGACGTTGATGAATTCCCGCGGGGAGGCGAGGCGAAAGCCGGTGTAGACGAGCATCGCCGCCAGGGCGGCCAGCGGAATGCGCTGGATCATTCCCGGCACGAGCGCCACGAAGGCGAGCAGGAACACCGCGTGCCACAGGTCGGCAAACCGCGTCCGGGCACCGTTGTCGATGTTGGCCTTGCTGCGGACGATCTCCGAGATCATCGGCAGGCCGCCGATCGCCCCCGCGGCGACATTGGCGACCCCCACGGCCAAAAGATCCCGGTCCATCGAGGTCTTGCGTTTCCAGGGATCGACGAGGTCGATCGCCTTCGCAGACAGCAGCGACTCGACGCTGCCGACGAGGGCGAACAGCACCACCCACCAGACAGCCGACAACCGCGTCGCCGCCGCCGTAAAGGCCCCGAAGTCGGGTGTCGTCACGGCGGCCAGCAGGTTGCCGGGCACGGCGACGAGGAACGATTCGCCCAGGTGATACTCCGTGCCGAAGAGGGAGTAGGTATGCTCCGTGGCGAGTTCGAACCAGGCTCCGAGCGGCACGGCGACCAGGAGCACGAGCAGTTGGGCGGGCACACGCCGCAGCCACGCTGGCCGCAGCCGAGACTTGATGCACGGGAATCCGAAGAGAATCACCAGGCTCACGAGCCCGATCACCGCGATCTGGGGATTCAGGTGGGCGATCTTCCCCGGCAATTCCCGGAGAATCTCCAGCGGCTCCCCGCTCGCCTTCTGGCCGAACACGACCGGCAGCTGCTTGAGCATGATGATGCAGCCGATGGAGGCGAGCATTCCATGGACGACGGCGGTAGGAAAGAACTCGCTGAATTTGCCCACCCGCAGCAGCGCGAATCCCACCTGCACGAGCCCCGCCACGCAGCCCACCGCGAGCGTCATCCGGTAGGCGGCCACGTCGGCGGCCGGATCGACACCGCCGGTGAATCCGAACGCTTGCATCGCGCCCAAGACGATCACGATCAGGCCCGCGGCCGGCCCCTTGATCGTGAGCTCCGAGTTGCTGAGGAACGTCGTGAGCAGACCACCGACGACGGCGGTGAAGACGCCGGCCACCGGTGGAAAGCCGCTGGCCAGCGCGATCCCGAGGCACAGCGGCAGTGCGATCAGGAAGACGAAGAAGCCGCTGGTGACGTCATGGCGAACATACCGGACGAACCCGGCGAGGGTGCCACTGGGCACGTCGGCAGCAGCTTCGGACACGAGCTGAGGACCGGGTATGTTCACGGGTGGTGGGCTCCCGGGGAAAGGATCGCAGGCTCTGATGACGGCAGGTGACGTTCCTTCAGGAGGGTGGCGGAGGCCCGCTCCAGCATGGCGACGAGCGGGCCGGGAACAAGGCCGAGCCCGAAGATGATAGCCAAAAGGATGGCGAACCCGCCCCGTTCGCGGGGCAGGATGGCATGCCGCGGCGCGTCGCTCGCACTGGGGCCGCCGAAGATTCCGAACCAGCCACGGATCACGGCGATCCCGGAAAAGATCGTGGCGAGAATGACGAGGATGCCGCCGTGCAGGTGTCCGGCCAGGCTGCCGGCGACGATCAGGTCATCGGCCACGAATGAGAGCGTCCCGGGCACGCCGATCCCCGAGAGGCCGAACAGCAGGAAGAACGCCGCCAGGGCCGGAGCATCCCAGAATCGGCCCTGAGGAAGATCGAGCCGCAGCGGCCCGGCCCGCCCCTCGAGCGCCGCGGAAACGATACCGATGCCGGTCAGCGAGAGGCCGCTGGCGATCCAGAGGGCCAAGCCGCCGGCGAGTTCCATCGGCAGCGTTCCGGCGAGCCCGGCCAGCACGAGTGCCGACTGGCTGAAGGCAAGGATGCCGATCAGGCGACGCAGGTCCCGCTGCACCAGCGCGACCGCCGCACCGTAAGCCGCGGTGATCGGCGCGAGCTGCGTCAGCGTGACGAGCTCGTTCGCGACCCCGTCGGCATGGCCGACCAGGAGCCGAATCGCCGTATAGCTGCCCACCTGGGGCACCGTGGCCAGGAGCGCCACCTGCAGTGACGCGCCCGAGAACAGCGCCGGATACCAGAAGTGAAAGGGGAAAATTCCCTCGCGCATGATCACCGCCACCGCCACGAGCCAGCCGCCGGCCGTGCCGACCCAGCCGCAGCCCCGCTCCCAGGGCGGATCGGCCAGCATCATCGCCGTACCCGTCGCGAGGCAGCAGAGGCTCGCGCCGATCGCGATGCCGTAGACCCGCGCCGCGGGACGGCCCCCGGGCTCATCCCGGACGGACCGCCATACCGGCAAGGCCGTCGCCGCCGCGAGCATCACGATCAAGAGCGGATGGGCCGTGAGAAACAGGGCGAACGTCGCGGCCGCACCGACGAGAAACCACGATGTCGATCGGCCGTCGAGGCTGCGTCGTGGTGCCGTGCCGATCACGAGCGCGAGGCACGCCGCCGCGAACGGCAGCATCACCATCGTCACGCCGTCCACATGCACCATCGCCCCGCCGCCCAGCCGGCTGCCGAACTCGACCGTTCCTGAACCCGGATGACGCCACCACGGAATCGATGCGGCCGCCAGCAGCGAGGCTGCCAGCCCCGCCACGGCGACGCGCCGCGGGGCGTCGCGCCACCAACGCAGCCGCACGGCGGCGGCCGCCAGCAGGGGAGCCGCCACGGCGATGCCGCAGGCGACGAGGACCGGCACGGCGTCGTGGCAAGCGTTCATCGTTGCCGCCCCGTGTCGCGCGGGCCATTGAATCGCCGCTCGCCCAGCCATGCCGTCCATGCCCGTTCCACGGCGTCGATGCGTTCCACGCACCGCCGGAACGGCTCGACCACGAACCGGGCCACGGCCATGTCCTCGTAGCCACGCTCCGACGCCACGCGGTAGAGCGCCGCCCGCCACGCTTGCGGCAAGACATCGGTCAGGGACCACGCGGGCCCGGGCTGACCGCCCAACGCGGCGGCCAGGGCATATCTGTCGTGAAGCGCCGACGGGGAACGAAGGATCTGGAGACTGCGCAGGATGGCATGGCTCACGACGTGCAGGAGCGGGATCACCCGCCAGCCCAGGCCGATCTCCACGAAGATCAAACCGGCCTGCATCATCGATCCGTACGCGAGCATGCTCTTGAGGTCGGTCTGCACGCGGCCCACGACGCTGGCGTGCACGGCCGTGCCTCCGCCGATGCCGACCAGCAGCCAGCCGACGGCCGGAGCGGCATCGAGCAGGGGCTCACAGCGAAGCAGCACGTAGGCGCCCGCATGGATCGAGAGCGCTCCGTAGAAGATCGCGCTCGACGGCGTCGGCCCTTCCATGGCCCGCGGCAGCCATCCGGAAAACGGAACCTGGGCCGTCTTGCCGAGCGCCGCGAAGACCAGCAGCAGCGCGACGACCGTCGCGGTGGCGGGAGAAACGAGGCACTCCGCATCGGGCCAGGGGCCATGAAACAGCCGGTCGAAGTCTCCCGAGCCGACCGTCGCATGCACGACGACGCCGGCGGCCAGGATGCCGGCGTCGCAGATCCGGTAGGTGACGAAGGCCCGCACGGCAGCCTGCACGGCATTGGCGCGTTCATGGAAAAACCCGATCAGGAGCATGGACGAGAGGCCGATGAATTCCCACCCCGCGAAGAGCACGTCGATGCTGCCCGCCAGCACCATCAGATTCATGCCGAGGCCGAAAAGGACCAGCAGCACGAAGAAGCGGGTGAACCCCGGCTCGCGATGCAGATATTTTCCGGCGAAGGCATTGACGAGCAGGCACAGTCCCGTCGAAAAGCAGACGTAGGGCACCGAGAGACCGTCGGCCACGAGATCGATCGTCGCCTCGTGGTGGCCCACCGCGAACCAGGTGCCCAGATGGACGATCTCCGCGGGAAATCCCCGGGCCGCCAGAATGCACAGCATGCCCAGCGATGCCATGAAGGCGGTGGCGAAACTGGTGCCGACCAGACGGGTCGTCGTCCGTTCTGCCAACGGTCGACCGAGGATCGCCGGGCCGCCGATGGCGACCAACGCCAGGGCGGGCGCGGCCACCTGGGCGACCACCAGCCAGGGCATGACGCCGGGACCTCCCAAGCTGCCCGCCATGACGGCGGAAGCGCTCGCATTCATGAACGTCTCTCCATGAGGGCGGCCATGGTGCGGGCCGGTGGCAGGTGGCCCCGGTGACCGCCGAACCAGTCGAGCGAGCGATCCACGACGGCGATCCGCGTGGACTCCGGGCGGTAGGGCACGAATCGATCGCCGTCGAACCAGGAAAGGCCGCCGCCGGGAGCATGCCAGCAAGCCAGACGCATCCACCGGTTCCTGATCAGCCGATCGACCACGGGCACCCGAGCGGCGGCGGACAGGATGCGTTCCGCCGGCGCGTCCACCACCAGGAGAAGCCGGAGCGGTTCGTGAATCTCCACCGTCTGCCACGGCAGGCCCGTCCGCAGGTCGCTCGCATGGCCGTCCATCACGCCGATCAGCCCGGTGATGTTGTGCGGGAGTTTCGTGCCGCACCCGTAGCCGATCGGGTCGATCCGCGAGAGCGTGTAGGCGAGGTTGATCCCGGCCGCCACGGGTCCCACGGCCGCCAGTGATCGGGTCAGAATGTCGCCGTCACGATCGCTGTCCGGATCGTAGGAGACGAGAAAGGCCCGCCGATCGAGAAACAGCCCCCGGGACCGCCAACGCCGTCCCACGATACAGACCGCGTTGGTGGCGTGCCCGAGTTCCGGTCGAACCTGGGCGAGATCGGCCGCCCGGCCCTCGACCCGCCGCAGCGCCTCCGTCGCCGTCACGTCGAGCGGCACCGAATCGAATCGCCGGCACCGCTCCTGGGCATCGCCGGCCCGCGCCGCCTGGCAGGCCGTGTCGAACGCGGCCATGTCATCACGATGGTCGGCGGGCACGCGATCGAGATCGTGGATGACGACGGCATCGGAGCACGTGTCGTGCATCCCGCCGACGAACACCGTATCGTGCGGGATCGCCAGGCCTGTCGTGGCGAGCAGCCGCCTGACCCTCGGATCGTTGGCCATCAGCGCGAAGGCCCTGGCGTTGGCCCCTCCCTTGCCGCCGCCGCACGCCCCGCAGTCGTAGGCGCTCTCGTGCGGGTTGTTGAGGCTCGTCGAACCGTGGCCGAGGAGCACGACCAGAGGTGCGAAGCCGGCGGTCAATCCCGCGTCCTCGAGCAACCGGCGGACGATGCCCGCCATCTCGGCGACGGTGAACCCGGGGAGCGTGCCATCCGGAAGCGTCGCTCCATCGATCCGCTCGAGCAGCAGCCGCGTGGCCACGCGGTGCCGCCCGAGTTCCGCCGTGGTCCGGGCCAGGCGGGCCGCCAGGCGTGGGAAAACCACGCGTGCCACCAGCGGCACCGCCGCCACCGCCCCTCCTCCGGCCGTGAGCAACCCGCCGGCCAGCAGCGAGCGCTGCCCCGAGGAAACGCTCCCGAACAGCCGCCCGACCTGCCGCCGGATGGACCGCCTCCATCGATGCCTGCCCGCCGCGGCCTCCTCGGGCGCTTCGATGACCGTGTGCCGCGGCTGCATCACGATCGGACACAGCGGCGTGGCATGCCAGTCGTCGAGACCGCGGTAGTACATCGGCACGAAGAAGAAACCGGCCACTCCGAACGTCTCGAGGCCGGGCCCCTGCTCCTCGAGGTGCCGCCGAAACGATTCGCACCGTTCGTCCATGCAGAACACCGCCTGCACCGCCGGGCGGTCGCCCGCCGGCGCTCGTCCGGCGTGAGCCGCCAGCGCGTCGAGCGTGACGATCCGATGGCGACGCTCGTAGGCAAGATGAAACAGCCGTCTCCGGGCGATGCCATCGAATTCCTGAACCGTCCGCTCCAGCCGCACGAGTTCCGCTTCGTCCAGACTCCGCATGTCGGCGGCCGACAGTCCGACGAGCAGCGCCACCTGGCAGAGAAGAAATGCACGAGCGACGCTTCCCGGACCGCGATGCGGCGGATGGCGGTCGCGAAGCTCGTTCCAGAGACCGGCGAGATCACCGCGATGGCCGAGCCGGGCCGCCGCCCACTCGGTGGCCACGCGATCCAGCACCAGTCGCACGGCGAGAAAGTCCGCGACCCGAGCCGGCACACGGCACACCGGCGCCCGGTCTGGCCGCAGTTCCAACTGGTGGATCATGCCGGCCCAGCCGCGGAGCGCGAGAAGCGTCCGGGCGATCACCTCGTCACGCGCCATCGCCGGCACTCCGAGCCTCCCGATCTCCTCCTCGATGATGGCGAGCGGGTCGCCGCCCCGCACCGCGGCCAAGGCGGCCGGCAGCCGTGCGGCCCACACCGGCGTCGGCCCGAATGGCCAGGCATGCATGGCGGCAACGGCGTCGAGAAGCCCGCGTTCGCGGCCCGGCATCGGCCAGGCCGCCACGCCCTGATCGAGAAACGCGGCGCACAGGCGGATCAGCAGCGGATGCACGAACGCATCGGTGTCGAGCGTGGGATCGATCGCGACGATCAGATCCCGCGGACGGGCCGGGGGCCGGGTGTGGATCACGGCTGGTCGAAAAAGGGACACGGCCTCCACGCAGGCCCGCCACAGGTCCTGGGCCTCGTCACCGCGGAACGGCTGCTGCTCCGTGAGCGTCCATCGCACGGCGACGTCGTCCTCCTGATGGACGGGGTGTTCGAGCAGGGCCAGGAGAACCTCCCGCCGCGTCACCCGGCCGCCCGCCAGAGGCGTGGCCCCCTCGTCGCCCACGTCGGCAGCGAGCACCGCCTCCAGATCCGCACGGTGGATGCGGCCGGACGACAGATGGTCGCGATAGGTCGATTCGGGCAGAAAGGGCTCCGTGTCGAAGATCCGGGCGGCCTCGACGAGCGCAGCCTCGAACGGGCGATCCTCGAATCCCTGCAGGATGTTCTGCGCGACGAAGACGTCGATCGGCCCCTGCGTCGGCAGCAGGGCGGACGTCGTGGCGATGGTCGCGGCGATTTGCTCGCGCGCGGAGTCGGAAGAGGACATGCAGGTACCCGGGCCGTTGCACACGATTGCGGCTCGCGACGCCCATGCGGCGCCACGAGGCAGCCAGTCCGCGGAGGAAGGACTCTGGGACGGTCGCGCCCGTGGCGCGACACTCAGGCGGCGGGTGGACCACGGATCGCGACGACCCGCGGCCAGCTTTCGGGCAGAATCTGGGCGTTCACCCGCCGCACGGATCCCTGGCAACGGCTCACCGCTGCTTGATCAGACCCGTGACCGAAAAAAAATTGCGTCTTGAGCTCGGACTCTTCTTCTCGCTCCTCTTCGACTTCGACGCTCTCGCTCGCCGATTCGGCAGCCGAGTCAAAATCGGCGGAAGGCGACGCGATCGAATCACTCGACCAGGCCTCGTGCACCACCGCCGCGGAAAGCAGCGGCATGCCCAGCAGCATCGTGGAAAGTGCCGAAATCAGCGCCAGGGCACGGGCCGAACGAAGAACCATGTCGAGAACGATACGTTCGACGCTTGGTGGCGGTCAATCGCCAGGTTCATCTCGCTCGCTCAGCGGTCGACGTGCGCGGCCGGGCGGTACCACTCGCCCCGCAGCCAGTCTGCGATCAGCTCCACCTGCCGGGGCGCGAGCATCGGGGCCGCCCCCTCCTTCGCGACGCCGAAGCTCGGCATGCGGTCATTCGAGTCGCCGTAGAACCGCTCGTGCGTGGGGTTGTTGATGATGCCGACCAGCCACTCGCGCCCCCCCCAGCCGGTGAGGTCGGGGGCCGTGCCGAGATCCGTCCCGTTGTCGCCGAACCGATGGCAGCTGCCGCAGCGGTCGCCGTCGGCGATCAGCCCGCGGCCGGCAGCGACGATTTTTTCATCGGCCTGCGGGTCGGGCCGGCCGGCTTCGGCGGCCAACGCCAGAATGACCGACTCGATCTGCTCCTTGCTCCACGTGTCGGCATCGGTCATGTCGCCCGTGACATACGAGACCATGTCGCCGTCCTTGTCGCCCGTGTTGCCGAAGTAGGCGGGGCCGCCCACCTGGTCAGGATCGAGCAGCCCGCGGGCCCACGCCACGCCGCCGAAGCCGAACAGGTTGGCAGCCGATGCCTTGGCCACCTGCGCCGCGGCACCGGGCGACTGCGGATCCACGTGAGCATGGCAGCTGGCGCAATGCTGGGCGAAGAGCCGCGGCCCCTGCGACTGCGGATCATTGCGAACCAGGTCGAGCATGCCGGCCGGCGGTATCCGCTCGGGCCGTCCCGCCAGTTCGATCGCCCGGGCCGCATCGAGCTTCGCCTGCCGCGCGGCATCGAGGAAGGCCTGCGAACGACGCACCTTCTCGAGCGTGTGCCATCGCTTCTTCATGGCGGCGATCTTCGCCGTATCGTTGCCCAAGGCCGCCGCCAGCTTCTGCTCGTCCCCTGCCGTCTCCTCGTGGAGCTTCTCGGCATCGGCGAGGGACGCCCTGTCGACCCAGAGGGCGGCGTAGTCCTCGTTGAGGGCCAGCGCCGTGAGCAGGCCGGCGCCGGCGAGGACGGCCAGCGTGAAAGCGACGTTGAACCGATGGCCGAGATTCCAGCGACCGATGATCGGCATGAGGAACATGACGCCCATGATGATCCCCGGCACGACGATGGCGCCCAGGAATTCCCCCGTCGCCCCCCAGCCCTCGAACACCTTCAGGAACTGGAAGAGGAACAGGAAGTACCATTCCGGCCGGGCCGCGGCATAGGGAAGCGACGGATCGGCCGGCGCCCCGAGTTCCGCGCCAAGGTGCCCCGGATCGACCGGCTCGCCCGCCAGCATCGCCCTGAGCGCCGGCACGAGGATCACTCCCAGCACGACGGCCATCACGGCCAGCATCGCCACGGCGTCCTTGAGCACCTGGTCGGGCCAGAACATCGCGTCGGGCCGGGTGATCGGCTGCTTGGCGTGCAGCCCATGCTTCCTGAAGAGAGACAGGTGCACGACGAGCATCGCGACGAGCGTGGCCGGCAGAAACCCGGCGTGGATGGCGAAGAACCGCGTCAGCGTATGGTGCCCATATTCGCTGCCGCCGATGACCAGCTGCTGGAGCGAGGGGCCGATGCCGGGCACGATGCCGGCGAGGTTCGTGGCCACGATCGTGGCCCAGTAGCCCTTCTGATCCCAGGGCAACAGGTAGCCCGTGAGCGCCATGCCGAGCACGAGCATCATGAGCACGAGCCCGAGCCAGAAGTTCACCTCGCGGGGCGCCCGGTAGGCCCCGTCGATCACCACCTGCAGGAGGTGCAGCGCGAGCAGCACCACCATCGCCTGGGCCATGAAGTGATGGATGCCGCGGAGCAGCCAGCCGCCGGTCATCTCGTGCTGGATGTAATAGACGCTCTCCCAGGCCGTCTGGGCGCTGGCCGAGTAGCTGGCCCAGAGAAAGAGGCCGGTGACGAGCTGCGTCATGAAGGCGAAGACGAGCGTACTGCCCCAGACATACCGCCACCGCGCCCCGCCGGGCACCCGCTCGTAGAGCGCCTCGTGAAGGAGGGCCCGGTAGCCGGTGCGGTCGTCGAGAAAGTCGGCCAGCCGCCCCAGCGGGCCCCGTCTCGGAGCCTGCTGTGAAGCCGGCCGGGCGTGATCGGGCCGCGGGCTCATGCTTGGGCCACCTTCGCGGCGATGCCGGCCCGAAACTTCTCGAACTTCACCTCGATGGCCCCATTTCCGCCGACGCGGCATTCCAGCCCGTCCATCGGCCGCGGGCTGGGGCTCGGCTGCACGATGCCGCCGTCGAGCGTGAACGAACTGTTGTGGCATGGGCAGCGGAAGCAGCGGTCGCCATCGACCATCTCCACGAAGCAGCCCGCATGGGGGCATGTGGCCGAAAGGGCTTCGACCACCTGCGAGCCCTTCTCGCGCCGCAGATAGACGGCACCGATCGGCTCCGCTGCGTAGCCCGTCCAGGCATCGACCCGATCGGAGATCACGGCGAACTGCCGGGGAATGCCGTCGTCGGGCACCGCCGAGAGATCGGTCACGGGAAGAAAGGCTCCGCCACCGCGCCGCCGCGAGAGCGGATCGAGGAAGGCCCACACGCCAGCCGCCAATGGCGGCAGCGTGGCCAGGCCGCCGCATGCCACGGCCAGCATCTTCGTGAGAAATCCGCGCCGCTCGTCCACCATGGCTGCTGCTCCTGGAGTGAGGAAGCTGACTTTACTGATTTCGCCAGGCTTCATCGACGGCCGCCGCGACCCGGTCACGCACCCCGTCGAACGGGCCATCGATGATGGCCCCCGCGGCTGCCTTGTGGCCCCCGCCGCCGAAGCGGCCGGCTAGCGCGCTGCAGTCCACATGACTACGGCTGCGGAAGCTCACCTTCGTTCGTCCGTCGGGTTGCTCGATGAGGATCGCGGCCAACTGCGTGCCCTTCACCGCGAGCGTGAGGTTGATCAGATCTTCGGTGTCGCTCGGCAGGGCGCCGACGGCCTTGATGTCGGCCTGCCGCACGATCGACGTGATCACCGCACCGTCGTGCGAGGTGGTCGCCCCCGACAGCGTCCGCCCGACGAGATGCAGGCGGGCCAGTGAATCCTGTTCCATCAATTCGCGATAGATGGTCGGCGGGCTGGCCCCGGCATCCACCAGCCGGGCCGCGATGCGAAATGTCTCCCCGGTGACCGACGGGAAGCGGAAGCCACCGGTGTCGGTGACCAGGCCGGCGTAGATCGGCGTGGCGATCTCGGGCGTGAGGTGCACCCGCAGACGCTGGGCGATCTCGGACACGATGCGAGCGGTCGCCTCGGCGGCCGTGTCCTTGAACCACCGATCGCAGAGATCGTCTTCGCTGACGTGATGATCCACCACGATCACGCGGTCGCGATGGGTCTTGAGCACGCTCCCCATGTCGCCCAACTGGGCCCAGGCGCTCGTGTCGAGGACGATGAAGAGATCACGGTCGGCCAGATCGGCCGGCTTCACCGTGTCGGCCAGCGACTCGATCTTCCCGGAGGGATCGATCCAGCGCAACGGGGCCGGCGTGGCTTGGGCATTCACGATCCGGACCTCCTTCCCGAGGGATTCGAGAATGCCGGCCATGCCCAACTCGCTGCCCAGCGCATCGCAATCGGGGCGGATGTGGCTGGTGAGGCAGACCCTCCGGCAGGATCGCAGGATCTCGAGCAGTGTGGCCCAATCCAATCGCATCACGATGTCCTTTCGGGGTGGCCGCCATCACGCACGATCGTGGCGGCCCGGTCCACGTCGGCGGCAAGCTGAGCTTTCAGTTCATCCACCGACGCGAAGCGGCGAGTGTCGCGCAGCCGCTCGAGGAAGTCAACGTGCAGCACGCCGCCATACAGATCCCCCTGGAAGCCGAGCAGGTGCGCCTCCACGGCCACGGCTGTGCCGCCGAACGAGACGGTCGGCCCGACATGGATCGCGGTCGGGTGGCGCGAACCATCCGCAGCGACCGTCGCCCAGCCCGCATAGACCCCCTGTGCGGGCAGCAGCGTGGCGATCCCGCCCAGGTTGGCCGTCGGGAAGCCGAGCGGCCCGCCGCGGCGGGCCCCCTCGACCACGGTGCCGGTGAGCCGATACGGGGCCGTCATCAGGGCCGCGGCCTCCCGGACTGCGCCCGCGGCGACGAGCGTCCGGATGCGCGAACTCGACACCGGCGCATCACCGACGACCAGCGGCGGCACGACGTCGAGACGCACGCCATCGGCGGCGCACAATTCCCGCAACACCGTCACGTCGCCGCGCCGTCCGGCACCGAACCGGAAATCGGCCCCCTCGACCAGCGCCGCCGCCCGCAGCCGTCGCCGCAGGATTTCGGCGTAGAAGGCGTCGGCCTCCATCGCCACGAGTCCGGCATCGACAGGCTGCACCACGACGGCGTCCACGCCCAGCGCGAGGAGCAGTTCGGCCCGCCGCACCGCCGTCGTGAGCGGCGGCGGTGCCGCCCCGGGCCGCACGAGGGCCGCCGGATGCGGATCGAACGTGACGATGACGGCGGAGACGGCGGCTCCCGCAGCGGCCTCGCGCAGGCGACGCACGATCTCGGCGTGGCCGAGGTGGACGCCGTCGAAGTTCCCCACCGCCACCGCGCACGGCGAGAGACTTTCCTGCCGATGACCGGGAAAGACGATCCAGGGCTTGATGCAGTCCACCATGCAGTGCGAGGGGAACGGTCGGTCGTGGTGCGGGACGGGCGGCACGTCTGGGGGCCCCAAGGTATCATGTTCACCCTGCCCGGAGGAATCCGCATGCACGAGACGATGACCGCAGCCGACACCAAAAAGAAGCTGCAGTCCGGTCTGCACGACCAGCCGCCCGTCGAAGACAAACAGATCTACCTCACGGCCGACATGGCCTGCCGCCTGGCGGCCATCGATATCGGCTCCAACAGCGTGCGGCTGCTCGTGGCCGAGGCGTTGCGCGGCGGCACCTACCGGATTCTGGATGAGGAGCGGGAGCCGACCCGGCTCGGCAAGAGCGTCTCGACGAAGGGACGGCTCGACGCCGAGGCGATGGATCGCACGATCCAGGCGCTCGACACCTTCAAGAAGATCGCCGCCGGCTTCCAGGTAACGAGCCTGCGGACGATCGCCACCTGCGCGGTCCGCGAGGCCCGCAACGGGCCGGACTTCTGCCGCCGCGTCCGGGAGCGGGTGGGCCTGGAGGTGGAGGTGATCTCGGGCGAGCGGGAAGCCCAACTGGCCTTCTCGAGCGTCCAGCGGGCGTTCGACCTGACCGGCCGCAACGTGATCGTCGCCGACATCGGCGGCGGCAGCACGGAAATCGTCTTCGGCACCGGAAACCTCGTCGAGGCGATTTTTTCGACGCCGCTGGGGGCCGTGCGGCTGACCGAGCAGTTCGGCCTCGGCGAGTCGGCTTCCGTCGAGGATTTTCAGCAGGGAGTCATCCGTCTCGAACAGGCCATCGCCGAGTGCCTGAAGAAGCAGACCACCAAACCCCTCTTCGCGCCGCACTTTCTGGTCGGCTGCGGCGGCACGTTCACGACGCTCGCCGAACTCCTGATGGCCGCGAAGCGGGAGACCGACGTGCCCGTGGCCGGCTACCGGGCCTCGCACGCCGAAGTTCGCCACCTCCTCGACCGGCTGCGGAAGATCCCGCTGCGGGCCCGCCGTGGCATGGCCGGCATGACGCCCGACCGCGCCGATATCATCATCGCCGGCCTGTCGATCATCGACGCGCTCATGAAGCGCTTTCGCGTCAACACACTGCTCGTGCACACCCGCGGCGTTCGCGACGGCCTGGTCCGCGAGATGATCGACGAGGCCCTCGGCGGGCCGGTGGACGACCCCGCGCTCCGCGACGCGGCGATCGAGAAGCTGGCCGCCGCCTGCTCCGGCGAACTCGAACACGGCCGCACGGTGGCGGCGTTGGCGGGCCGGCTCTACCAGCAGCT
>CAZONY010000003.1:0-25591 GCA_964581215.1 uncultured Chitinophagaceae bacterium
CACGTTCAAGACGGTGAAAGAGCTCGAACAGCTGTACATCAAGAACCTGAAGATGAAGCGGCGTTCGCCCACGATCGCCTACTGCCGCATCGGCGAGCGGTCGAGGCTGACCTGGTTCGTCCTCACCTATCTCCTCGGCTTCGGCAACGTGAAGAACTGCGACGGCTCCTGGCTGGAGTGGGGCAACTGCGTTCGCGTGCCGATCGTGAAAGGCCCGGAGCCGGGCGGCCCGGCCCAGCACGTGGCCCCGACGTCCGTCCACGCCTGACGTGTCGCCCGGTGCCATCGCCATGACGAGCATCCGTGATCGGCTCGATGCGATCATCGACGAGTTCGCCGATCTCGACAGCCGCGAGAAGCTCGAACTTCTCGTCGACTTCGCCCGGAGCCTCCCGCCCCTGCCGCCGGACTACGAAGCCCGAAAGCAGACCGAGGACCGCCGGATTCACGAGTGCCAGACGCCCGTTTTCCTGTGGACGGAGGCGGCCGACGGCACGGCCCGCCTCGTCGCCGAGGTGGCCCCCGAGGCGCCCACGGTGAAGGGGTTCGTCGCCGTTCTGGCCGAGGCGATCAACGGCCGGCCGGTGGCTGACGTCGCCGCGATCTCCGATGACGTGCTCGAGAGGATGGGGCTCGCCGAGGTGCTCGGCATCCTGCGGGCACGAGGACTGCGAGCGATCGTCGCCCGCGTGAAAAAGGGATTTGCGGCCTCGGCCAGCCGCTGAGCGGGTCGCCGGCGGACGCGGCGGGCTGAGCACCCCATCGAACACAGCAAGGAGCCGACGGTGACAGCACAGATCGTGGCGGGGATCGACCTCGGAGGCACGGCGGTCAACTACACGTTTCTCGACGAGCGGGGAAACTTCCTCATCGAGGGCCTGTGCGAGCATCCGGCCCGAAGCGTCGAGGGGCCGGACGTGTGCCTGACGCAGATTGCCGAGGGGCTGACTGTCGCGGCGAACCGCGCCGGCGTGCCGCTCGCGAACCTGGTCGCCATCGGCCTCGACACACCGGGCCCGGCGAGCGCCGGCGGCGTGCTCAGCCGCCGCGGCTCGACCAACTTCATCCACCCCGAGTGGTCCGGCTACGACATCCGGGCGGGCCTCGAACGCAGGCTCGGCCTGCCGGTCACCTACCTCAATGACGGCAACGCCGCGGCCCTGTGGGGGCACGTGTCCCTGTTCGGCCCGGAAAACCTGGCCACGAGCGTTTCGGCGATCGTCGGCACCGGCTTGGGGGGCGGAGTGATCACAGGGGGGGAGATCGTGGTCGGCCGCAACGGGTTCGGAGGCGAACTGGGGCACGTTCTCATTCCCTTCTCGCTCATCGAGGGAATCGAAGGCCTGGTCCCGCGCTGCAATTGCGGCCGCACGGGCGACCTCGAGTCTCTCTGCTCGCTGACGGCGATCCGCCAGTCACTCCTGCCTCATTTTCTTCGCCGGGATCCGGGGCACCCGCTCGCCGCGGAGGACATCGGCACGGCTGCCAAGCGGGTGCGTGGCCTGGCGGAGCAGGGGGATCCCCTGTGCCGCGACATTTTCCGTGTCCAGGCTCGTGCTCTGGGACTTTTCTTCGACGAGATGATCAACGTCTTCGATCCCGATGCGCTGATCGTCGGGGGAGGAGCCGTGGAAACAGGCGCTGATTTCCGCCGTTGGTTCCTCGGTGAAATCCGCGCGGGGATGCCGCGGCAGCGGGAAGAACAGGCCGACATCCCCATCCACGTCATCCCAAATGGCGACACCGCCGGGGCCCGCGGCGCGGCTCTCGAGATGGCCAAGGTGATCCGCGCCCGTCCGACCTGATCCCCGTGGCCGTCGAGGGCCATCCGGGAACACGTTGTCGGACGTCCCGACGGCCGCTAGGCGACGCGGTCGAGAATCGGCAGCACCGGCAGTCCGGCGGGATCGAGGGCGGGCGTCGGCGACTCGGTCGGAGCGAGCTCCACTCGGGACGGCCGCGGCGGGCCAAACAGCACGAGTCGGGCCGTCGCCAGGATGCCACGCCAGGATCCGAACGTGGCCTCGACGGCCGCGGGTTCGTAGCCGCAATGGACCATGCAATCCTGGCACTTTGGATTGCCGCTGGATCGCCCGTAGGCGTCCCAGTCCGTCTGGTCGATCAATTCCCGAAACGTGCTCGCATGCCCTTCGTCGAGCAGATAGCACGGCTTCTGCCATCCGAAGAGATTGTACGTGGGCGTGCCCCAGGGACGGCATTCGAGGTTCCACGCCCCCTTGAGAAATTCGAGGAACACCGGTGACTGGTTGAACCGCCAGCGGGCCGACGGGGCATCGAGAATGCGGCGAAAGAGCGATTGGCTCCGCTCCCGACGCAGGAAGTGCTCCTGATCCGGAGCCTTGGCGTACGAATAGCCGGGGGAAATCATCATGCCTTCGACGCCGAGAGACATCACCTCGTCGAAGAAGGCTCTGTAGCGCTGCGGATCCGCGTCGGTAAAAAGCGTCGAGTTCGTCGTCACGCGAAAGCCCGCCGCCCGGGCGGCGCGGATCGCAGACACAGCCACGTCGTAGACGCCCTCACGGCACACGGCGTGATCGTGCTCCTGGCGAGGCCCGTCGAGATGGACGGAGAACGCCAAGTAGGGCGAGGGTTTGAACCTCGGCAGCATCTCCTCGAGCTTCAGGGCATTCGTGCAGAGGTAGAGATATTTTTTCCGTGCCACGATTCCCGAGACGATCTCGACGATCTGCGGATGCAGGAGCGGTTCGCCACCGGGAATCGAGACGATCGGGGCACCACATTCATCGACTGCCGCGAGGCACTGCTCGACAGTCAGATGCGACCGTAAGATCTCCGTGGGATGCTGAATCTTGCCACAGCCCCCGCACGCGAGATTGCAGCGAAAGAGCGGCTCCAGCATGAGCACGAGCGGGTAGCGGGCCTGCCCCCGCAACTTCTGCATCGCCACGTGACGGATCACGGCCAGCATCTGGCCCACGGGAACACTCATGCAACCATCTCCCGCGAAGACGCCTCATTCCACCGCACTCCCTGATGCGAGCGGCACCAGCGCGCCATCGCCATGAGGGGAAAGTAGATGCAGTAATAGTGGTAGCGAAGATAAAAAACCTTCGGAAAACCGGTTCCCGTGAACTCGACTTCCTCCCAGCTGCCGTCGAATTCCTGGCAGCCGACGAGCCACCGCATGCCATCGTCGGCCGCTCCCGAGCGGTGCCGCCCGGCGGCGACCAGCCCCGCCAGGGCCCAGGCCGTCTGCGACGCAGTCGGCGAACCGCACCCAGCGAGACCGGGATCGGCATAGCTGTCGGGAGACTCGCCCCATCCGCCGCCGGACTGCTGGCATGACACCAGCCACTCGGCAGCGCGGCTGATCGACGGATCGTCGATCGGCAGCCCGACCGCACGCAGGCCTTCGATGGCCTGCCACGTGCCATAGATGTAGTTCACCCCCCACCGCCCGAACCAGGCTCCATCCCGCTCCTGGCACGTCCGCAGATAGGCGACGCCCCGATCCACCGCCGGATGCCCGGTCCGGAAACCGAGCCGTCCCAGGGCCTCCAGCACCCGACCGGCGATGTCCGGCGTGCTGGGATCGATCATCGCATTGTGATCGGCGAACGGCACCCGACAGAGCAGCTCGAAGTCGTTGTCGCGGTCGAAGGCGGCCCAGCCGCCGTCGGAATTCTGCATGGACCCCAGCCAGGCGACGGCCCGCGAGATCGCCGCCGCCACCCGCCGTAGACGGCATGCGGTGGCCTCGTCGGTCACCGCATCGGCAGCCACCGACCGGCGCCATTCGGCCAGCGCGATGAGCACCATGGCGGTGTCATCGATGTCGGGATAGAAGCGGTTGGCATACTGGAAGCACCAGCCCGAAGCCGAGGCCGGGCGACGGCCCGCCGGCATGCCGTGCCGCCAGTCACCGACGCCGCGGAGTTCATTGTCGAGAAGCCAATCGACCGCACGATCGAGCTGCGGCCGTTCCTCGAAGCCGATCGCCGCTGCCGCAGCGGCATCGGCAAGAGCCCGCAGCGTGATGGCCGTATCCCACACCGGCGAGCGGCAGGGCTCGATCCGGGCAGCCTCATCGGGCTCCCGTTCGACCAGTCTGTGCAACTGCCGCCAGCATTCGGTGACCTCGGGGGAATCTTCATCACACCCCATCGCCCGCAGCGCCACGATGCTCCACACGATCGGCGGGAATATCGCCCCCAGTCCATCGCTGCCCTCGAACCGCTCGAGCATCCATCGCCGACAGGCCTGGATGGCCCGGCTGCGCAGGGGCTGGAAACCGATGGCCTCGCAGCCCTTCATCACGCGGTCCACCAGGCGAAAGAACCGGTCCCATGGACCGCTTCCCCCGCTCGGCGGCACCCGGTCGATCTCACCGGGCTCGAAGAGTTCCTGCATGCCCGATTCGGGCGCGATCTTCCGCACGGGCTTGGAGGCCCACATGAGCGACAGGGGCACGATCATGGTGCGCGACCACGCCGACACGCGGTGCAGGTTGACCGGAAACCAGTCAGGCAGGAGAACCATCTCCGGCGGCACCGCCGGGCACGCGGAGTAGGGGATCTGACCGAGCAGGGCCAGGTAGAACCGCGTGAAACTATTGACGGCCCAAGGCCCGCCGGCCTTCCGAATGGCACCGCGGGCCCGCATCAGCGGTTCGGATGCCGCATCGTGGCCGGTGAGCTTGAGCGCCAGGTAGGCCTTCACACTGGCGCTGACGTCGACCGGGCCTCCGGGATAGATCGCCCAGCCCCCGGTGGGCAACTGCTCACGGAGAATGCGCCGCGCGCATGCCGTCGCCATCGCCGAACCAAGCCGACCGGCCCAGGCGAGGATGATGACGTATTCACTCTCGAGAATCGTGTCACCTTCGAGCGGACCCCGCCAGTGCCCGTCGGCGGCCTGACGGTCGAGGAGCCAAAGGGCTGTTTTGCGGATTGCCGCCGCAGCCTCCGCGGGCGGGAACTCCGACCGCGGAACACGCGGTTCATGCCGGACACCGGTCGCCCGGCCCACGGGCAGCGACGGCGAATCAGGGCGTCCATCCGCGAGCACGGGCAGCCCCGTGCCGACGTTCGATCCTGTGAAACTCATACATGCATCCGTGCATACGAGGCCACGATGGCGGGCTCGCGAATCATTTCGCGAGGCCGACCGCCAGCGGCAGGAAGGATAGAGAACACGGCGAACACCAACAACCCCGGGCGACGCGCGAAACCCGGCAAGATCGATGCGCGAAGCCGGCGCAACGAGCCGGCCACCCGCGAGGCTGGCAAAATAGAGAAACTCTAACGCGCCGCCGCGACGAGGCCGTCGCTCGATCTGGGCAGCCTGACAGTCACCCTCGTTCCCTGGCCAGGACGAGACATAGCCGTCACAGCGCCGCCGTTGACCTCGACGAGCCGCCAGGCCTTGGAGAGGCCAAGCCCGATGCCGCGCCCAGCCTCCCGGCCGCTGAAAAAAGGGTCGAACGCTCGCTGGAGGGTTTCGTCATCCATGCCCGGCCCGTCATCGACGATACCGATCTCGCAGGCATCTCCGCCGGCAGCCTCGACGGCGATCGCCACCCGGCCGCCATGGTCCACGGCCTCCAAGGCATTGACGACGAGCGCCCGCACCGCCTCCGCGATGTGGGCATCATCCACCCAGGCATCCAACGCCGTGGGGCAGGGACTGAATTCGAACCGGATCCATCTGGCGTTGGCCAGCGGCCGCGCGGCTTCAATCACGCCCTCCACCAACCGCCCCAACTCGACCCGACCAGGACGCGGCTTGGGCGGCCGCGCGAACAGCATCAGCCCGCCGATCATGTCACGAGCCCGGAAGGCCTGATCGACGATCGTCGCCAGGCGCCGCCGCCGCTCCGGATCGGACTCCTCCACAAGGAGCGCCTGCGCCCGAGCCGCGATGTTGGCGAGCGGGTTGTTGATCTCATGACCGGCGCCGTAGGCCAACTCCCTCATGGCCGACAGCCGCGCCTCGCCGACGGCCGCGTCGAAACGCCCCGCGAATGCACCTCGGGCCACGGCCGCCAGCACGGCATCCCGCAACACGAGCGCCTCGAGCGCGGGCTCGGCCACGGATGGCGGCCCCTCACGCCAGGCAGGATGCTCGGAGCCGGAGCGGATCGCCGCCAGCAGCGTCCGGCCGACCTCCCCCCCGATCTCGTCGAGCCGCAGCGGCCCACCAACACCGATTGGCGACGGACATACGGCCGCCACGTACCTCTCCCAGTCGTCTTCCGTGACGAACCCAGCGCCGGCGGCGCGACCAGAGCGGACGTCATCCGCGAGCACCAGAGACTCGGCGACCCACTTCGACAACGGCCGGGAGGGCGTGGCTTCACCCGCCCCCCACGCAGTGGCGCAGACGGCGACACTTGAAGCATCGCCGAGACACGACCAGAGCGACCGCCGGGCCACCTTGTCCGCCACGCCGGGGAGCGACGGCGGGTCGTCCACCGAAAACAGCACGGCCCTCGTCAGGCCCAGGCAGGCCTGACGAGGGACCGGCAGTGCAACGGGAGGCCGGCGTTCGCGGTCGAACAGAAGCCAGGCCCCGGACGGTGCGGTCATCACGAACCGGCAGCCACCGACTCCATGTCGAGAAGCCCACAGATCCGATCGACGAGAACCTCGGCCTCGAAGGGCTTTTGCAGGAACTCGTTGGCGCCCGACGCCTTGAGATCTTCGATCCTGTCCGGCTCACACATGCCCGAGATGCAGATGATCTTCACCTCGTCCATGGTGGAATCGCTCCGCACCCGCTGGCAAACCTCTTTGCCGTTGATGTCGGGCAGCATGACGTCGAGCACGATCAGGTCGGGACGGTAGTCCTTCACGAGCATGCCGGCATCGAAGCCGTTATTGACGCTCCGCGTCTCGAAGCGGCCGTCCCGCTCGAGCACGTCGGTGATCAGTTCCACGAGATCCTGATCGTCGTCGACGACGAGCACCTTGCGGCAGCCGCTCTCGAGCGCGTCGGTCGGAATGCCGTTGTCACGCATGAAAAGGAACAGCTGATCGCGGGGAATCCGACGGAACCGGCTTCCCGGAACGCGGAACCCCTTCAATTGTCCGGAATCAAAGCAGCGGATGATCGTCTGCTGGCTCACCTTGCAAATCTTCGCAGCTTCGCCAGTCGTATACACGGTCTTTTGCATGTGCTTCACCACCTCTCCCTAGCCGTGGCACAGCTAGTTGAAAACGGGATTCGGGGCGTCCTCGTCCGCGATTCAGCCCCGAACACCTAAGGCCTCCTGTTGCCATCCGCAGACGCCCAAACCGCCGGTTGCCCAATCGGCCGGGACGTCTGTCGTCGCTCTCCATCTCGACGAATCGTGACCGGGGGACGCAAGCGGCGAAGGCCGGAGAAGGAATCCTGTTGCCGTGAACGGTTCGGAATCCTTCGAACCAGCCTCCTTGCTTGCCATCCTTGCCAGACACCGGACTCTACCGCCATCTTGCGCACTGCGTCAATATCGCTCCAGCCGCTGTAAACGCCCGTTTCCGACGATTCTCGACTGAACCTCCCATCCGCTGCCAAGGGCGGATTCGCCGTCGGCCGCCGACTTCAGGGCTGCAGGGCTGCGGCCACTTCGAGCAGTTCGACGGCCGGCCGGCCCGACAGCGAAATTTCAGCGACGCGGCCAAACGTCTCGGCTGCCGCGCTGCGGCCGAACAGACGGGTCAATTGGTCGCCCGGCGAGACCTGCAGGAGGCATACATGGTGCACGTCCCGGAGCAGGCCGGCTTCGATCAAGAGCCTGCCGAGCGGAACCTCGGCGGCGCGGATGGCCGTCGCCGTCGCCTCATCAACCGCCCCCAGATCGATGCGGACGATGCCGTACAGCACGACCTCCCCGGAGGCACGCTCGAGGAGGATTTCGCGCGCGTAGTCGAGGCGACCGATCGCAGGCGGGGCCACCTGCACGACCCGCAGTGCCAGGGGACCGCCATGATGCCGCTCCATGGCGACCGTCATGTGATTCCGATGATCGAGCAGAGACCGATATGGCTCGACCACGCCGCCGGCGGCCACCGGGCGGATGACAGCAAAGCCTTCCGCGGGGGAGTGAAACAGCCGCAGCAATTCCGACGCTCGCGCGACGGCGTCGTCCGCTCTCTGGGCCATCAGACCGCCATGCCCGCCGCCGCCTGCTCGGGGACGGCAAGATCGAGAAGGAATTCGAGAACCTCCCGAAGTCGTCGATGACGACACGTGGCCGCGGCGGCCGCGGCGGCCCTTCGCTGCTGGCCGACGACGTCGGCCGCCCGCCGGAACACGTCAGCCTTGTCAAACAGCGTGCGGGCCGTCGCGATCGCAAGCGAGATCGTCTCGGCATCCGCGTCGGTCGCCCCGGCGCTCTCGGTCACATGCCGCAGCCGCGCGGCATCACCCGCATCGAGCCGCTCCATCGCCAAGGCCCACATCAGCGTCGGCCGGCCGCCGAGAAGGTCGCCGGCGACGCGGCGATCGTTTTCGAGATCGCCACTCCAATCCTTCAGATCGTTAAGCACCTGGAACCCGGTGCCGACGTGCAATGCGAACCGGTCGATGGCGCCGGCCTGCCGCGGCTCGACACCCGCCAGGCGAATGCCCATCCCGATGGCCGCTTCGAAGGCCGGCGACGTCTTGAGGCCGTAGATCTCCAGCGATTCCGCCGGCGAGAGCCGCTTGTCGGCGGCATCGCGCCACCAGAGCTCCGCCCCCTGGCCGCGAGCCAGACGCACATGGGCGTCGGCGAGCATCGCCACGATGTCCCGCTGGACACCGGCATCCACCCCCGGCAGGCCGGAAACGAGGCGGTACCCGAGCCCGACGAGAAAATCCCCCATGTTGATCGCGAATGGAACGCCCCGCTCGACGTGCACGGTCGGCCGGCCATACCGCACGCGATCGTCGTCCTCGATGTCGTCATGCACGAGCGAAGCCTTGTGAAAAACCTCGATGGCGACGGCGGCCGCTTTCACGGATTCCCGCCCGGCGGGGGAGGGGGCCAGCGCGCCGCCAGCGGACGACTGCAGGTCGAGCCGGACCGCGTCGAAGGCGGCCAGCGTGATGAAGGGGCGGAGAAACTTGCCGCCCCGCGCCAGAAACTCACCCGACAGGCTCCCCGTCGCCAGCAACGGCTCGATCCCATCGGGATGCGACGAGGAGAGCCCCGTCGTCTCGGGCATCCCGAGCCCACGCATGAGCCGGTCGATCGCGGCCGGGGAAAAGAGTTCGGCTGCTTCGCGAAGCACGGGGAGATAATCCCCGACGGGCGCGACGGCTCCCCCGGCCACCCCGAGGAGGCCGAGAACCCATTCCACATCGATGCCCTGTGCCGACGCCGCCTCGGCGCACGAGCCAAATGCCCGACCGGCCACGGCCTCGCAGGGAACGGCTGCCACGGGCAGGGCGAACGCAGGCAGACGCGCAAAGGCTTTTTCCAGGTCAGACAGGCCCGCCAATCCCAGGATGCCGTCGTACTGCCCCGCCAGGAGATTCCCGATCGCCGGCAAGGCCCGCGACGTTGATTCCACGACCCAACCACTATCGCGAGCAGCCGACCAGATCGTGGTGATCGTGCACTGCGGGCCGCAGACGTGCGGCATGCCCGCCACCCGCTCCCCGGAGGCCTGCGGACAATCCGGCAAGAGGAGCAGCCGCCGCCCGGATGGACCGACGCTCAGTCGCTCCCGCCAAAACTCCGACACGATCGTGACCATCGTCCAGCCGACGTGATCGGGTGACGCGGAGGCCCTCCCCACGAGGATCTCGGCCTGGCGCCGGAGACCGGCCGCGGATCGGACATCCGCGGGGAGGGATCCCGCCCGCCACGACGACACGAGATCCGAAGCCATCGCCCGCAGCCGCTCGCGCAGGGATTTCGCCGCCGGGCAGGCGAGCGACTCCTGGGTCGTGGGCGACGGGAGGCTGGCGTTGGGCATGGAAACTCTCACAGCACAGAATCAGAACCGGCACCGCGGCGCAATCCTAACGCACGGCGGGGTTTCAGGCTTCAGTGGCCTCGAAAAAGCGTGGCAGAAGGGAATCGACCTCGAGGAGGCCCCGCCTCGTCAGCCGGGGCTGTGGCCGCATGGATTCGAGGAAGCCTGCGGACTCCAGTGCCCGCCACTGTGGCTCCCACTCCTGGAGCGGATCCACTCCAAACTTCTCGGCGAGTCGAGCCGCATCGAGCCAGCCGCGCTTCAGGCAGAGCACCATCTCCCGGATCAGCAATTCCCGGCGCGAGGGCACGAGGCCGCGGGCGATCGGGAGCCGTCCGTCTTCGACGGCCGCGAGATAGTCGTCCCACTGGGTGGCGTTCTGATAGTGCGCGCCGGAAAGGTGCCCGAAACTCGCCACCCCCAGGGCGACGAGGTCGCTCCCCTCCCACAGCATGTCCCGATAACGGAAGTGCACCCGGGCCGGATCGCGGACGAGCGTATACCCGCTGGAAACGACGTAGCCGCGGGCGATGAACTGCTCGAATGCGTGATCGACCCAAGCCCGCTTGGTGGGCCAGTCTGCGACCGGAATCGGTTCGTGCGACGCCCGCGCGTCATGGACGAACGTGGTGTTGAGCGGCAGTTCCAGCTGATAGATCGTGACACTGTCGGGCTCCAGGGCCAGCGTCCGCTCCACGGTACGGTGCCACGAGTCGGCCGTCTCGCCGACCATGCCGGCGATCAGGTCCACGTTCGTGTTGGCAAACTCCGCCTGCTTGATCCAGTCCCAGGCGCGGAGGATTTCCGCCGAGAGGTGCGCCCGGCCGTTGGCCTCGAGGATCCGGTCATCGAAGTTTTCGACCCCCAGCGAGATCCGGGTCATTCCCAGCGCCTTGAGCGTCCGAACCTTCGGCTCGGAAAGCGTTCCGGGCTCGCACTCGAACGTCACCTCCTCGGCATCGTCCCACCCAAAGCTTTCGTGCAGGCCATCGACGAGCCGCTCGAGCTGTTTCACGCTCAGAAAGGACGGAGTGCCGCCGCCGAAGTAGACGTAGCGAAGGGAGCGTCCGGCCACCGCCGGGCGGGCGGCGACCAACCGGGCCTCGCGGGACAAGGCCAGCGAGTAGCGCTCCACGTCGGCCGCGGCGACGTCCGTATAGACACGGAAATAACAGAACTTGCAGCGCTTCCGACAGAACGGAACGTGCAGGTACAGCCCCAGAGGCTCCGCGGTGGCCGATGCGTCGAAGGCCGTGAGCACCCGCGGCACGGCAGCGGCCGACCACCGGGAGAACGGGGGGTAGTTGGCGACGAAGTAACTTCCGGGCTCGGTCGTCTGGCTCATGCCATCAGGCCCGGTTCAGCCCCCGGGCGGCGAGGAGATCGTCGAAATCCCTGACATGATAGGCCACCTTGGCACCGTCGAGCACCCGGCAAAGGCCCCGCAGTGCGATGCCCATGCCGTCGGGGCCGCTTGTGCCGCCAAACTGGCCGCCGCCGCGAACGTGGGGCTCGAGGTCGACGAACACGCCGGGAATGCCCCGTCGCTGGAGTTTCTTCGTGAGCGCGGGCAGCATCGCCCCGAGTTCGCGGAAGATCTTCAGGTGCCCCCCCGCGCCGAGGTCGGCGGGAACGAAGTTCGAAAGCTTGTCCTCGTCGACGTGCTTTCCCCGAGCGGACCGACTCGCGGCCTTGTAGTCCTTGACGTGCACCCAGCCCAGCCCCGGCTTCATCGCCTGCCACTCCGCGTAGACCTCGGCCGTGGAGAGCCCCTGCACGATGAGATTGGCCGCGTCGAACACCAGCACGAGCGCGGGGTGGTTCACGCGCCGATGGATTTCCGCGAGCAGCGTGCCGGTCTGGCCGACGAGATTGGCCTCCACCTCGAGTCCGAAGGTGAGATCCGACCGATGGCAGGCTTCCGCGATCTGCCCGATCTGATCGACGGCCTGCTCGAGATGGTCTTCCGGGGCGGCCCCCCGGGGGTGATAGAAGGAAAAACCCCGGATCAGCTTCGTCTCGAACGCATGCGCCAGCTCGCAGGCCCGGGCGACGTCCTTGGCCAGATAGCGTTTGAAGGGCACGTACGCGTTTTTCGTCCCGTCGGCCTTGTCGACCAGCTTGACCTTGCCGATCGGCGCGGCGATCGACGCCACGTTGAGGCCATACCGATCTTCCAGGTGACGGATTTTTTGAATCTCCCCGAGCGTGAGCTGCATGACGTTTTTCACGCCCTTGCCGACGTCGATGTGCCGGAGGCTGTAGTACTCCAGCCCGAGCGCCGCGAGCGCGGTGAACTGCTCCACGGCAGTCAGGTCGAAGGCGGCCTCGTCGGCGAGGGCGGAAAGCAGGATGCGTGGCGCAACAGCCATGGAGGGACTCCGCAGTGAAAAAACCGGGGACAGTCGGGCGAATCAGCCTGCGGCCGACAGGTGCTCTCCCGACGGATGCGAGACCACGATCCGAGACGAGATGCCGCCCCGCGGGGTGAACTGGGCCACGAGCGTCATTCGTCGCGGCTGCAGCACGGCCACCAGATCGTCGAGAATCCGGTTGGTGACGTTTTCGTAGAAGATGCCTTCGTTGCGAAACGCTTGCAGGTACAATTTCAGGCTCTTCAGCTCGACGCACGTCGCGGCTGGGATGTAGCGGAAGGTGAGCACACCGAAGTCGGGCTGACCCGTTTTGGGGCACACCGACGTGAATTCCGGGCAGACGATCTCGATCGTGTAGTCGCGGCCCGGAAACTGGTTGGCGAACGTCTCGAGCTGGTCACGGGAAGGAATGGTGCGTGTCATGCGGGCCAGTGTGCCATGAAATCGGACGGATCGAAAGCGGGAGCCGTCGTGCTGCTCTCCGGCGGGCTCGACTCGGCCACGGCGGCCGCCTGGGCGAGCCGCCAGGGCTATCGATTGTCCGCCCTGTCGCTGGACTACGGCCAGCGTCACCGCGTGGAGCTGGACTGTGCGCGGGCCGTCGCCGCCAGCCTGGGGATCACCGATCACGTCGTGCTCTCCGTGCCCCTGGCCGCCTTCGGTGGCAGCGCCCTGGTCGATCCCGGAATCGATGTCCCCAAGGATCGCCGCGCCGACGAGATGTCCGGTGATATTCCCGCCACCTACGTTCCGGCACGAAACACCGTGTTCCTCGCGCTCGCGCTGGCGATGGCGGAAACCCGATCCGCCGCGGCCATCGTGCTGGGCGTCAATGCCATCGATTACAGCGGCTACCCCGACTGCCGACCGGAATACCTCGATGCATTCCGCCGTCTCGCCGGCCTCGCCACCCGGGCCGGGGTGTCGGGCGACGCTCCCGAGATCCTCGCCCCCCTCGTCGCCCTCACGAAAGCGGAAATCATCCGCCTCGGCATCGAACTCGGCATCGACTATCGCCTCACGACCAGCTGCTACGATCCCGACGAGGAGGGCAGGCCGTGCGGCCGCTGCGACTCCTGCCGGCTCCGGGCGGCGGGGTTCGCAGCCGCAGGCACGTTCGATCCGCGACTGGGCCCTGCCTGACCGGGATGCGGAAGCATGCGGATCGCCGAAGTCTACCGGTCGTTGCAGGGCGAGGGGCTGCTGGCAGGCACGCCCAGCACGTTCGTGCGCACCAGCGGCTGCAACCTCCGCTGCCACTGGTGCGACACGCCGTTCACGTCGTGGGAGCCGACGGGGAACGAGCTGTCGTTACCCCGGATCATCGATGCTGTCGAAGCGCTCGGTCGGCGGCACGTGGTCCTCACGGGAGGCGAGCCGCTGCTTGTCATCGAAGCGATCGGCCTGATCGACGCGCTTCGCCGCCGCGGCCATCACGTCACGATCGAAACGGCCGGCACCGTGCTGCCCGGCGCCGGTGGATCCGCACCTTGCGTCGATCTCGTGTCCATCAGTCCGAAGCTCTCCTCCTCGGGCCCGCCGTCCGACACGCCATCGGGCTGGGCGCGGCGGCACGAGTCGGCACGCCGGCGCGACGACGTGCTTGCCGTCTTGATGGCCGGATCGCCGTGGCAGTTGAAATTCGTCATCGACTCCCCGGCTGACTTCGAGGAGGCCAGGGCGTGGCTGGCGGATCTCGGCGTCGAGCCGGGGCAGGGGGCGGTGTTCATGATGCCGCAGGGCATTTCTGCCACGTCGCTCGCCCGCACCACGGCCTGGCTGGCGGAGGCCTGCGATCGGCACGGCTTCCGGCTGGCCGCCCGGCACCACATCGACTGGTTCGGGCACGCGCGGGCGACCTGAGGCCCGCCCTACTTGGCGGGGGCCCGCGGGCCGAAGACGAGCACCGTGGCAGCCCCCGCCGCCACGACGAGCAGGCCCGCCAGGAACCAGGGACTGACGGCCCCGGATGGCGTGTGGGCGAAGGCGATCGTGGCGAGCGTATTGATGACCGGCGCGCAGCCGAAGATCACCGGCATCACGGTGAACGGCTTGCCGCCGCACGCGAATGCGAGGATGGTTCCGAGGGCGCCGATGGCCCCCAGCGATCCGGCCCCCATGCTCCACAGGCTGCCCCGCATCTCCCAGGTGCCGGTGTCTCCGAGCGGTGCGAGGAGTGCCAACGGCACCACCACCGCGATCAGAAAATAGGCGGCGCCGATGCAGATGAGCGGCCGCAAGCGACTGCCGCCCATGGCCGCCTGTCCGCGATGCAACACGGGACCGTAGGCGCCCCACGACAGCATCGCCAGCGCTACGGCGAGAATCACTTCCACCAAACGCTCGGCGCCGCCCACGACGGCACCGGCCGCCGCCTCTGCCGGCGCCGCGACGGCGACCGCCGCGGGCTGTGGCTTGAACACGAGCACCGTCACGGCACCGGTGACGACGAGGATCAATCCCGCGAGAAAAGGCGCCTTGAGCTGGCTGAAGGCCCGATTCATGAACGCCGTGAGCAGCGTGTTCACGACCGGCGCACCGCCGAACACGAGCGGCATCACGTAGATCGGCTTGCCGCCGAAAAAAAGCGCGAGGATGACGCCGAGAGCCCCCAGCGCTCCCGCCGCGCCGGCCAGCAGGCTCCAGGCGACTCCGCGGAGCGTCCAGCCCCCGCGTTCACCGCGACGCAGGAGCGCCAGCGGAATTAGCACGGCGATGAGGAAATAGGCGATCCCGACACAGACGAACGGCCGCAGGGCCGATTGCATCGCCTCACGCCCGAAATGGAGGACCGGTCCGTACAGGCCCCAGCACAGCGCCGTGAGCCCGATCGCCGCGAGCATGCCGAGCGTCTGCATCATCGGATCGACTCCAGAAGTTCGAGGGCCCTAGCCCCCACATCCTCCACGGAAAGCAGCCGCATGCAATCGTGGTGCTTCAACGGGCAGGTGCGCCGGCCGCAGGGAGAGCAGGGGAGGTCGAGCCGCACTTCCACGAGGTGGGCATGCTCGGCACGGCCGAAACGCGGATCGATCGGCCCCTGAACGACGACCGTGGGCCGCTGGAACGCGGCGGCGATGTGCCGCGGCCCACTGTCGGTCGAGACCACCAGGGCTGCCCGGCGGATGACGGCCTTGGAAAGACCGAGCGGAAGCTGCGGCTCGTCAGCGAGGCTGCGCACGGCCGGACGCTGGGCGGCCGCCGCGATGCCTCGTGCCTCGTCGCGGTCGCCCGGCCCGCAGTGCACGAGCACCCGGGCGGCAGGCATCCGATCGGCGAGCAGCCGCGCCAGCCCCGCCATGGCGGCGGTGCCCCACTGCTTCGCCGAGCCATGTTCGGCTCCGTTGTTGACGACCACGAGCGGACCATCGCGACCGGCAAAAAGCTTGGCCAGCACGGCATCCGCGGCGGCCTCGTCGGTGGGCGACGTGGCCAGTTCCAGCAGGAGCGGCTCCGGGGGCACGCCGAGACGCTCCGCCAACTGCACGGGATACGCGGCGGAGGAAAAGGGCTCGATGCGGCCGTTCCGACGCGGCGGCTCGACGGGGTCGGTGAGCAGCCAGCGACGGTAGTGCATCGCCAAGCCGATCCGCCGACGAGCCCGCCCCACGAAGGCGAGCGTGGCCGAGGAAAGCGAATTGGGCACGACGAGGGCGACGTCGGGCCGATCCCGCCGGAGATGACCGGCGACGGCCCGGAAGCCGTGTTCGCGGATGCCACTGTGACGGTCGTAGAGAATGGTGTCGTCGAACCAGTCCGAGCCCGCCAGCACATTCCGGGCCGCGGGCCGGAGGATACCCGTGATCCGTGCCTGGTCTCCGAGGTGCCGACGCAGGCCACGCAGCATGGGAGTCGCCATGACGACGTCGCCGATCCAGCGAGGCATGATCACCGCCACGTGCATGGCAAAACCCTACCAGACGGCCGAGAAAAGACCCACCGTCACTCCCCCGCGGGCCGGATCGGGATCAGGCTGCCGCGGGCGGCGATCAGGCCCGCCACCGCCGACGCCGCCACGGTCGAGAGGGCCGACGCGGCCAGCCAGGCCCACGGCACGGCTGCCCGGCCGGCCACGATCAGCGGCATGAGCGCGAGGCACCCGGCGGCCGCGCCGACGGCCAGCCCCGCGGCGACCAGGAACAGCGTTTCGAACAGGATCAGGCGCCGGACACGGGCCAGCGTGAATCCGATCGCCCGCAGTACCGCGAAGGGCCCGATCCGCTCGAAGACGCCCTGCATCTGCACGGCGGCCACGCCGAGCGTGCCCAGCAGCAGCCCCAGGCTGCCGAGCATTTGAAAGCCAAGGAGGAACGTGTTCTGCACCGCAAACAGGCTCCGCAGCCGGTCGTTGGCACGCTGCACCGACACGCCGGCCTCGGCCCAGGCCGAGGCGATCGCCCTCGTCACGATGGCCCGTGACGAGGGATCCACGGCCGATGCATCCACCAACGCCATCGAATAGCCGGATTGCCTCGGTTCGAGCCGTGTAAAATTTCGCTCCGAGACGATCACCGCGCCCTGAAGAATTCCCGGCTCCAGCAGGCCGACGACCTCGAGTTCCCTCGCTGGCCCGGCGCCGTCACCAGGAATCGTGAACCGGGATCCGACCCCTCCCACCCGCAGCGCCCACTGCGCCGTGGCCTGGTCGAGAATGGCCGGAATCGGCTCACCCGCAGCCGCGTCGCGCTCCAGCAACACCCACGGGCTCCCCGCGCCGGAAGGAAGGTTTGCATGGGTGACGAACCGGAAGCCGCCGCGGGCCACGAACGACTGCCCCACGCCGAGCACGGTCGGCCGGGTGGCGGCATAGAGGTTGGTGCAGCTCGCATCGTCGCCGCTGTTCGAACGAATCCGCTCGATCGTGCAGGCCGCAAGCATGGCCTGGGCGCCGGCGTCGAGCCCCAGCGTCGCGGTGACGTCGGGGTCGGCGGGATCGATGCCGTTCGGCACGGCGAACGAGGCGATATGGGTCCAGCCGCCGGTGGGTGACCCGCGATTGCCGGCGTCGGGAGGTGGCCGCAGCGCGAAGGCCGACACCACGACGATCACGAACTCGGCAAGGCCGACGATCGCGACCACCGCAAGTGTCCGTGACCGACGATGGGCGAGTCCGCGCAGAGCGAGCTGCGGGAGTGACCGCACGGCGGTCGTGCGCTGCGTCAGATTCGACACGGGAGCCACGGCCTCTCCTCTCAGCAGCGGCATGGGCGGCCGGCAGGCCGCCCTCCGCGCGGCGATCCAGACCGCCGCCAGCGAGATCACGGCGGCAGCCGCGGCGCCGGGCCCCATCGCCGTCAGTCGAGGAGCGGCGGCGCCGAAGAGCTGCCACGATCCGGCCGCGACCGCGGCGTTCCAGGATCGCCCCAGCCACCAGAGCAACGCGGCCGACCAGGCCGGCGCGAGCAGCAGACCGAGAACCATGCCACCGACCACCGCGATGCCACCGACCACCGAGAGCAGCCCCGCCAACCGCCGTGACGGCCACCCCACCGCGGCGAGCAGGCCCACCTCACGGGCATGGGCGGCCACGAGAAGGCGGAAGAGAAGCCATTCCAGAGCCAGCCCGGCGGCCACCACGAACATCGACAGCCCCAGAAAGAGCCCCCCGAATGGGACGGAACCGCGGGCTGCGGCGGTGGCCTCCGCCGCCACCGGAACGACGCGAAAACCGAGCCGCTCCGGATGGATCGCCGCGGCCATCGCTGCCCGAAGCGACACGCAATCGCCGGCGGTTTCCCGGGGCACGTGCCAGGCCGTGGTCGCGCCGAAGCGGCTCGCCGCCAAGGCACGCGCGGTGGCCAGCGACACGAACGCTTTGGGGGCGGCGCCGTGCTGCTTCCAGTAACGGTCGTCCTCGTCGTGGGGCGGAGTCGTTCGCACGCGGCTCCGCTCGAAGGGGAAGGGGGGATCCCAGTCGGCGATCGAAGCCTCGTCGGTGATGCCCTCGACCTCCGGCACGAGGTCCCGCGCCACGGCGGCCCCCTGCATCGAGGCGATGCCGTTGATCCGCAGCGGGCGTCGCGTCTCCTGCACACGGCCGTGCAGCGTCTCGGGCTCGAAGGTGGTGACCTCGATCACGTCGCCGATGGCAACCGGGCTGCCCTGGGCCGAGAAGTCGTCTGCCATCCAACGGTCAATGATGATCTCATCCGGGCCGGGGAGCGGCAGCGGCTGCCCGCGTTCATCCAGGAGACCGCCGGTCGGGTGCGTCGCGGTGTCGAGGCCGACCACGGTGGAGTAGGGGACGCTGGCGGTGCGCCCCGAAGGCCGCATGTCCGTGGCAAGAAAGACGAGCGATGGCTCACCGCCAATGGAACCGAGCACGGCGGCCGCAGCGCGATCGATCTCGGCATCGAGCAGAAGGCGACGGCTGGTGAGCCGGAGTGCCGCGCCGCGCCCCTGGTCATCCCGCGGGGCGGCGAGCGTGAGCCCGAGGTCGGCCAGCGTCGGTCGCAGGCACCGTCGAATCCGCCCCGCCAACGCGTCGCCATCGAACGGCACGGCGGCTCCTTCGGACACGCACAGCAGGGTATTCGCCAGCCCCTCTTCCCGGAGGATCGCGTGGGCCGTCGCGAGCGGCATGACGACGAGGCCATCCGTGACCTGCGTGGGCCGCAGCGAGAATTCCCCGAGCCCCCCCCGCGGCAACACGGCGCTCACCCGGAGCCGACGACGCGACGACTCGGCCGTGCGCCGGCCCAGCGGGCTATCCGCCGGAACGGCCGACCGCGTGGCCATCCGCACCACGACAGGATCGCCCGCCTCGAGACCGAGCAGCTCCGCCACCGGCGCGTTCACAGCCACGCCATCGCCGCTCGGCAGCGGCGCGGGCGATGAAAAACCCAGCCCCCCGAGATCGTCGCACGCCAGCAGCAAAACGCGCGCCTCCGTGCCGGCTTTCCCGGCGTCGGCCGGCACCTCCACGGTGGCTTCAAGGATGATCGCGGGGATCGCGCGAAGGGCTGGCGACGAGTCATCCTGACCGCCTTCGGCGAGGCGAGATTGCAGATCGTCGCCGAGAGCCACCCGAAAGAATTCCTGGGAGACCAAGGCCACTTCGATCTTTCCCAGCCTGGAACGGGCCACGGCGAGCAGGCCGCGGTGCATGGCGTCGCCCACGCCGAGCGCCCCGGCGACGGTCGCGGTGACGACGCCGCTGGCCACCGCCAGGGCGATCACCTGGGGCCACCACGACCGTGCGCACGCGAGCGCCAGGCCGGCGATCGAACGGACGACGGGTGGCGGGCTCATGGCGGCACCGACGTGTCGGCCGGCTCGAGCCGTCCGGCCACGAGCCGACGCACGGTGCCGGGGATGCCCGCGGCAAGCCGCGCGGCGATGGCCTCGGCGTGCGTCACCACGATGAGGATCGCGGCCGTTTCGTCGGCCAGATCGACGAGCAGGTCGGAGATCGACGAGGCCGTCTGGGAATCCAACTGGCCCGTCGGCTCGTCGGCGAGGATCAGGTGCGGGGAATTGAGCACGGCCCGGGCGATCGCCACCCGCTGCCGCTCACCGCCGGAGAGCCGTGACGGCGGGTGAAAGATGCGGTCGGATAGGCCGACGCGATCGAGCAGGCGCCGGCCTCGAGCCTCCGCCTCCGATGACACCCGTCCGGTGGCCAAGGCCGGGATCAGCACGTTGTCGAGAGCGGAACAGCCCTGCAGCAGGTGATGCTCCTGGAAGACGAACCCGATGCGGGCGTTCCGAAAAGCCGCACGGCCGTCAGGCGAAAGCCCCACCGGATCGACATCGCCAAGGTGGACCGTTCCCGACGTGGGCTCCTCCATCGCACCGAGAATGGCCAGCAGCGTGCTCTTGCCGGAACCGCTCGGCCCCATCACGACCAGCCGCTGCCCCGGCGCCAGCCGAAACGACACATCGTCGAGGACGCGTAGCGGCCCGGCCGGCGAAGGATAGTCCTTCGTGATGCGACAGACTTCCAGCATGCGGGCGCCCCGTCGACGGGTCCGTCTCAAGCCCGATACGGCTCGAGACGCGCGATGATCTCGTGGGGAATGAGCACCGCCTCCGGCTTGCGTCCCGGATGCATCAGACAGCGAACGGCCACCACCTTCCCCTTCGCGACCGGCCGCCCCTCATGCTCGAACCTGAAGGCGTAGGTCACGCTCGTGCGGCCGATTTCCGCCACGGTCGCCGAGATCGAAAGCTCGTCGCCGAAGCGAACAGCCGACTGGTAGTCACACGAGACAGAAACCCTCGGCCAACTGACGTCCACGCCGTCGCCGCGACGATCCATGACCGGAACGCCGGCCGACCGCAGCAAGGCATGCTCGGCAGATTCCATCCAGAAAAAGAAGGCCGAGAAGTGGACGATCCCGGCCGCGTCGGTGTCACGAAACTCGACGAGCCGCCGCGTCATCAGCGGGCCACGGCCGGTTCGCGGATCAGGAGCTGGAGAACTCACACTCGGAGCCCCTGGCGACCACGAACGACGGCATTACTCTCCGACGTACGGCAGCAAAGCCATGAAGCGGGCACGTTTGATCGCCCGGGTGACGGCATGCTGACTGACGGCGGTGCAACCGCTCTTTCGGCGGCCGATGATTTTGGCCTGCCGGTTGACGAGCTTCCCCAGCAACTCCAGATCCTTGTAATCGACGTACATCGGCCGCGGCCGCGCTCCGTCGATGTAAATGGGATCCTTCCGCTTGACCTTGGCCCTGGGCTTGGCCTTCTTGCGGGCAGACTTGGCGAACTTCGCGAACTTGGCGGGGGGTGGACTCATGAAAATGCCGGAGGGCTTCGAAAGGATTCAGGGCGGCACCGAGCCGGTGCACAGGATGAACGATTCTACCGTGATTGCAAGGGCCGACACCAAAAAACTCACGGGAGCCGGGGCATCGATCCGCCGGCTCCCGTGATGAACGATCAGTGAATCGGATTAGTAGCGGTCGCCACCACCGTAACCGCCGCGACCACCACCGCCGCCGCCGTAGCCACCACGGCCACCGCCACCGCCGCCGTAGCCGCCACGACCGCCGCCGCCGCCGCCGCCGCCACCCGGACGCGGCGTCCGCTCACGGGCCTCGTTGACCGTCAGCGGGCGACCGTTGATCTCCTGGCCATTGAGGGCCGAGATCGCAGCCTGCAGTCCCTCGTTCGTCTCCATTTCGACGAAACCGAATCCTCGAGAGCGTCCCGTCTCCCGGTCTGAAATCACCTCAGCGCTTCGCACGGCGCCGTGCGGAGCAAACATCGCCTCGAGATCGGCCGACGTGGTAGACCAAGGCAAATTCCCCACGTAAATCTTCCCAGCCATAAATCACAAACCTCAGTTCTCGGGAGCTGAAACAAAAACCATCGACTCATCGACCATCGCCGGGCGCACGAACCGCAACTCCCGATCGAACCGGAGGGTGCAGACGAATAGTCAGTCGGACTATTGAGGAGACTACCATTTTCCGGCTGGGGCCACAACGCCGATGGCTGACCGCCGATCAGCGGGCAAACAGGTCCGACGGCACCGGGTAACGGGCCGTCCGCCCGTAGTCCTCGAGGGTCCGCCGCTGCCCGGATTCAGGCCAGGGCGTCACGTCCGCAACCTCGGGCATGACCTCGACCAGCTGCCCGATGAGCATGGTGACCAGCCTCCCGACCGCGGTGCCATGGCTCTGCTCCCGGATGGCGGCAGCGGTTTTCATGAGTTTGATCATTCTCGACCGCTCCAGCACGGGCGCCGAAAGCTGCCCATCCGCCTCCACCAATAGCTCGGCGATCGGCACCTCCAAAACCTGCTGCCACCGCTGGATTTCCGACACTTTTAGGTCGCTGGAAGGGTGTTCCTGGCGGCGCACTTCCGTGATCGGCAGCCGGAGCCTCCGGGCGACCGTCCGCAGCGAAACCCGCTGCTGCCGACGCACCGCGGCGAGGCGATGCAGCCCACGGCGAACGCCGGAACGCAATGGCGTCCGAGGACGATCGGAGTGCTCCGGACCATCTTCGAACCCGAACTCGCAATCGTGGGGCAGGTCAACGGTGGCCATGGTGCGTCTCCGTGCTTCGTGACGAGGGCTGAACGAAAGCCCCCAGTAGCAGACGGCATGCCGAAGAGCCGACCGGCAAAAAAAGCTGATCTTCACAATGCTTTTCCGGGCCGGAACGCATTTCAAAACAAAAAAGCAACAAGACTCCTGGTGTTGCATTCTGCAACACCGAGCCCCAAAAAAACGCCCCTCCCATACCCCTCACTGAGCTCGCCCCATATTCCCCATCTTGCCGAAAGCGAATCTCCACCCCGACTCTGATCCTTCTCCGCCCCCGAACCGAAGAACCATGCACACCCCCCACTTCGAGTGGTCGTGTTCCATTCAGGAGGGGATTGATCCAGGGACTTCGACAGCAGGGAGAATCGTCGATGAAGACGAATGCACAGAGGAAAGAGTGGATCTCACGCTGGCGGCCACGGTGGCTGCTGGCGATGGCGGTCCTGATCGCCCCGGCACTGCCGCGGGGCGACGACGCGCGGGCCGCGGGCCTGGCCGAACCGCTCTGGACGGACTACGCGCTCACCGACGCGCTCTTCTGGCAGCGGGACAATCAGTCGGCAAACGTTCCCCTGATCATTTCCGAAAACACGGGCGACACACTGATCTCGGCGGCCGACCCTCAATTCGCGGTGGCCCCCGGCGTGCGGTCGTTCTACGGGCGGCGGAGTCCCGATCAGTTCGGGTGGGAGATCGGCTATTTCGGCGTATATGGCATGACCGCCTCGCGGTTCACATCCGTCACCCCACCGGACTTTCTGCAGTATCCGGGAGCGATCGGTCCGGACCTCACCGCCGATGGTGAGTCGGCGACGGTGCAATACAACTCGCTCATCAACGGTGCCGAGGCGAACGTGTTCCGCACCTGGCAGGAGTGGCGGACGCCGTCGCAGAGTTGGCTCACGGTCGACTGGCTGGCAGGCTTCCGCTACATCGGCGTCGAGGAACAGGCATCGATCAACGTGAATTGCTGCGTCGAGGACGACACGCTCACGTCCGTTCCCTATCGAGTTCGGTCCCGCAACAACATGTTCGGCGGCCAAATCGGCGGCCGAGGCCGCTGGACCTGGGAACGCTGGGCTCTCGAGGGCTGGGCCAAGGCGGGCCTGTTCGGCAACGCCGAAAAGCAGATGCAATCCGCCCTGATCGACTACCAAGACTTCGAGCAACGCGGCAGGATCTCGACGAGCGGCGGTGAGGTCGGCTTCGTCGGCGACATCAACGTCTCCGTGGTCTACCGGCTGACCGACGTGTGGGGCATCCGGGCCGGCTACAGCACCGTGTGGATCGGCGGGCTGGCCCTCGCGCCAAACCAGTTCGACTTCACGAACGATACCGACTCGGGCACCCGCCTCGTCTCCGGCGACGGCATGTTCCTGAGCGGCGCCAACCTCGGCCTGGAGGCCCGCTGGTGAACGCCCGTCGCCTTGCCACGGGCTCGACTGTCCGGCCCACCGATTTCCCTGAAATCAACATATTTTCTCGGGCATTTGCCCCCGGACGGGTTGCCCCCTGGATTTCGCGACTGTTCCCCGCAAGAGTTCCGCCATCGAGGGGGAGCGACGGCATGAACGGCCGTCACACCCACCTCGCTGGCCGGCACGATGCCGGCCTGTTCGATGGTGACCAGGGACGGAGACTCTCGCCCAATGGACTGGGGACGATCGCGGAAGGTTCGCACGCATGCGGCACGGGTTCGCCGGGTCACGCTCGGTGGACTCGAATCACTGGAAGGACGCCAACTGCTCTCGGGCAACCAGGAAATCGGCATGGAAGCCGTTTCCTGGCCGGCCCATGCGCCGGAGCCGATCTCCGTTGAATCCGAGACCGTCCTGCGGGCGGCGTCGATCGCCAACGACACCTCCTTCACCTCGCAGTGGAGCCTCGCCAACACCGGCGTGAATGGCTATGGCCTGGTCGGCGCCGACATCCGGGCCAGCCAGGCCTGGGACGTCACCACCGGGTCGCGGAGCGTCGTCGTGGCGGTCATCGACTCCGGCATCGACCTCACGCATCCCGACCTCGCGGCCAACGTCTGGACCAATCCCGGCGAAATCGCAGGCAACGGCATCGACGACGAGGGGAATGGCTACATCGACGACGTCCATGGCTGGAACTTCGTCGAGAACAACAGCAACGTGCAGGACGGCTACGGCCACGGCACGCATATTGCGGGCGTCATCGGTGCCGTCGGCAACAACGGGCTCGGTATCGCCGGCATCAACTGGCAGGTCTCCATCATGCCCCTCCGGTTCCAGGACAACTTCGGCGTGGGAAATACGGGCGGAGCGATCGCCGCGCTCAACTACGCCACGATGATGCGCCGCGACTTCGGGATCAACGTCGTCGTCACCAACAACAGCTGGGGGGGCGGCACCGGCGTCTCCGAACTGCTGCGGGAGGCCATCCGCGCCCAGAACGAGGCCGGCATCGTGTTTGTCGCCGCCGCCGGCAACAGCGCCGCCGACTGCGACCTGAGCCCGCGGTATCCTGCCTGCTTCGACCTGCCCAACGTCATTTCCGTCGCTGCCACCGACCGCTATGACAACCTCGCCAGCTTTTCCAACTACGGCGCGACGTCCATCGATCTCGGGGCACCAGGCGTCGGTATCTATTCCACCCGGCTCAACGGGACGTACGCCAGCATGAGCGGCACCTCCCAGGCGGCGCCGCAGGTGACGGGCGTGGTGGCCCTGTTGGCCGCCGTGAAGCCCGGCATCACCGTCGGGGAGATCCGTTCGGCGATCCTCGCGTCGGCGCAACGCGTGCCCGGCCTGGCCGGCAAGACCGTCACCGGCGGACGGTTGGACGCCGCCGGTGCTCTTGCCCTTGCGCTGGGGAGCCCCGTCCCGCCCGACTTGGTTTCGATCGCCCCGACTCCGACCCCGCCGCCGGCGGTGAGCCCGCCCGCTGCATCACCTCCTGAAGGCGTTGTCGAGCTTGCCACGAAGAAACGGCTCGTCGGCTGGGCTTTCAGCGCCCGGGCGGGCGAGGCCCCGATTTCCGTGCGGGTCACGATCAACGGAAAGGATTTGGGCACGTTCTCCGCCGGCGTGGCCCGCCCCGATCTCGCCGCGCGGTTCGGCAGCGGCAACCACGGTTTCGACATCGCCTTCGCCCCGAAGGCGTTCCATCGCGGCTCCAACACCGTCAAGGTCTGGGCCATCGACCCAGCGACGGGCGAATGGACGCTGATCGGCAAGAGAATCGTCCGCCGCTGAACCAGGTGATAGGCGGGGCCAACGACGGGCCGAGACGAACTGTCCCCGTCTTCCTG
>CAZONY010000004.1:0-24253 GCA_964581215.1 uncultured Chitinophagaceae bacterium
GACCTCCAGCCAGTCGTCGGTGAGCACCTTCCCGCGGGTCATCGCCTGCCGCACGCGGTCGACGAGGATCTCACCACCGCCCCCCGGCAATGACCCGAGCCCGGCCCGGGCGAGTCGCTCGAGCACCTCCCGAAGCGGCCGCTTCGAGATCTTCGTGAAGTCATGGATCTCCGGAGGGGAAAATCCGTGGATGTTGACGTCCGGAAAGTGCGCCTTGATGTCGCGGAGCAGGTCCTCGTACCACTCGAGCGTGAGCGTCGGGTGAAGGCCGCCCTGCATGAGGATCTGGTCTCCGCCGAGGGCCACCGTCTCGGCGATTTTCTCGAGCAGCACGTCGCGATCGAGCACGTAGCCCTCGGCATGCTTCGGAGAACGATAAAAGGCGCAGAAGTCGCAGACGGCCGTGCAGACGTTGGTGTAGTTGATGTTGCGGTCGATGTTGTAGGTGCGAAACGGCTCCGGATGGAGTCGCTGCGTGACAGCATGGGCCGCCCGGCCGATGGCGGCGAGGTCGCGGGAAGACAGCAGCTGCAGGGCGTCGTCGGCGGAAAGCCGGGATCCGGCCAGCGTCTCGTCGAGAATCTGACGGTTGCGGGAGTTGCTCATCGGAAAGCCGTGGCCGGGGCGAGGCACGCGGCCGTGTCGAACCCGGCCGGCGCCAACGACAGTGTGGCGGCGTGCGCGTAAAAGAGCGAGAGGGCCTCTCGCTCGCGGGGGCCGAGGTCGTAGTGGAGGTTGTCCCGCAGATACCCGAGGCACTGCGGCACCGTGAGGCCGTGCGAGGCCGCCTCGGCCGCCGCGATGGCCGCCAGGTTCGCCCGGCCGGCATCCCGGGCCGAGGCCAGCCGTGACTCGACGTCGGCCGTATCGAAGGTGCGGCGGGCCGCCCACACGGCGAACACAAACGGCAGCCCGGTCCAGCGGCACCATTCATCGCCGAGATCCCAGATCAGTTGGAACGCCCCGGCGTGCGCCGCGCGCCGCAGAGCCCGGTCGCCGATCATCAAGACGGCGTCGGCGGCGGTGTCGGCCGGCCCGGATCCGATGGGGAGGAGTTCGGTTTCAGGAACCACGCCGAACCGTTGTGCCAGCAGGATGCGGGCCAGGGCCGCGCTGGTCCGCGAACCCTCATCGATGGCCAGCGTGCGCACGCGGGAAGGCGCGGTGCGAAAGAAGAGCTTCACGCTCATGACCGGTCCGCGGCAGCCGATGCAGGCATCGGAAACCGTCCGATAGCCGTCGCCGCGGAACAGTTCGATGGAGGGAATCAGGGCCACGTCGAGATCCCCGGCCGCCAGTCGGTCGGCGAGCCGGCTGGGCAGGTCATAGCAGACGTCGAGTCCGGCCGCCGACAGCCCGTGGACGAGCGGCTTCGTGTTGAGGTACTGGACCGCGCCGAGGCGGGGGAGGCCCTGCCGGAGTGGTGCCCGATCGGGATGGGAAAATCGACGGATCATGGGACGCGATGACTGACCTCCGCAGGGAGAACCGTTTCCAGCCGCCGCGGATAACGCCGACCCCGGAATGGTCGGAATCCGCCGCCCCGACCTACGGCTCGAAGCGGCGAAAAGATCGCAGTCCCAGCGTCAGAGGCAGGAAGGTCGCCACCAGGCCCACCGCGATCACCACGCCCATGCTGATCGTCATCCCATGGGCGCCGGCAAATTGGGCGAGCGGATGGATTCCCCGGGGGGAGAAGGTGGCCACCGCCTTGAACACGTGAACCGGCAGGGCGGCCGCCATGACCGTGAAGATGATGAACAGCGAGCTCAGCACCAGGTTGAGCGTGCCCCCGAAGCCCGAGGCGATCTTCGCAGGGGAGGTTTCCCGCAGATCGGGCATCCGGGCTCCGAGCCCCACGGCGATTCCCGCCAGACCCAGGCAGAGCATCAGGCAGCAGATCTCGTGCACGACGAGGAGATCCCGAGGAACGCCGAGCATCGAGTCGCTCAGCAGCACGAGCAGGGTGCATGGGATCAGTCCACCGACGAATGCGAACAGGAATTTCGACCACACGATCTGATCGCGGTGCACCGGCAGCAGGCCGAGGATCCAGAATCGCCTCCCCTCCAGGCTGATCATGGGAAACACGAATCGCGTGGTGAACGTCGAGAGGATCAGGCCCACGACCGCGAGGTTGAGGAAGCCGATCATCGATTTATAGGTGCTGTTGTAGTTGAAGGAGCGGAGGTTGAGGAAATAGAGGCCGATCAGGCCGAAGAAGATGACGAACTGCGTCCACTGGGCGACGTCACGCCGAAAAACCCGGAAATCCTTCACCAGCAGGAGTCGAAGCGGCCGGCCCCGTGCGGAGCCGGCTCCGTTGAGCAGTTCGTCGAGCCGGCTGATCCGCCGGTGCCGCCGCGCCGTCACGTCACCGGCCAGTTGACTGTAGCCGGAGAGGTAGGCCGTGCGGGCCAGCCAGCCGCAGGCCACCTGGAGCAGCAGCCCGTTGGAGACGAGCAGCGTGAGGAATTTCACCGCCTCCAGGAGCGAGGCCATCTCGTTGGCGGGATCGATGTCCCTGCGGGCCGCCTCGATCAGGCCGCTGGAGAGCCACCAGCTCGGCAGCAGCTTGTGCTCGGCGATCGCCAGACGGGAGATCGCTTTCTCGAACCAGGCGACCGTGATTCCCTCCGTGCCGATCGAACGGATCGTCGACCAGCTGAGCCACACGAGGCCGCCCCCGAGCACCACACCGATGACCGCCAGGGCATGGCGCCGCAGCCGGGCCATCCAAGCGGCCACCGCGATGCAGGCCATGCTGCCCAGCGTGGCCGGGATGATGACGAAGGAGATCATGAACGGCATGAGCAGCGCATAGTACGACCACGGCGCGCCCCGCACGACGCCGTAGGCCACCAGCATCGGGCTGCCGAGCAGCACGAAGCCCCAGCACGAAAACCAGAGCGACTCCTGGAAGACATGGTGCTGGATCGACTCGGGCCGGGACGGCAGCGTGATGAGCAGGCGGGCTTGTGGCGAGGTGTAGAGGCTGCCGTAGGTCAGGATGGCGGTCGAGAACACGAGCATCACCATCAGCGACGCGAAGAAGGCGTTGAAGAGCAGCGAGATGACGTCGGCATGGAGGGAATCGAGAAACAAAAATGCCTCCACGAAGAGCCCGTAGATGGCTCCCCAGAAGACGCCGCTGAGCAGCACGATGAGCACCAGCCGGAGCCGGGCGTGCGTGAGCATCCCGAGCAAGGCCCGCCAGGCGAGCCGGAACCGCAGGCCGAGGAAGACGCGGGCCTCGGCATCGCGGGAGAGAAGCCGCGTCTCACCGGCGGGAATGGCGCGCGGGTGCATGTCAGGCCGGTCTCGCGGTGGCCGTCGAGGCGCCGCCGGCACCGTCGGGCTGTGTGGTGAGCTGCAGGTAGAGCTGCTCGAGCCCCATGCTTTCCATCGCGATCTGCTCCCGCAGGTCTGCGACGGTTCCCAGGAACCGCAGCCGACTGCGGACCATGATCCCGATGCGATCGGCCATCTCTTCGGCCATGGCGAGCGTGTGCGTGGACATGAACACGGTCATGCCGCGGCGAATCTTTTCGCGGAGCAGGTCCTTGACGATCCTCACGCTCCGCGGATCGAGGCCCACCATCGGCTCGTCCAGCACCAGCACGTCGGGATCGTGGAGCAGCGCCGCCGCAAAAACGAGCCGCTGCTTCATGCCGAGCGAATAACTCTCGGCGAGGTCATTGGCGAACTCCCCCAGTTCGAACTGCTCGATCTCCTCAGCGATCCGTCTGGTGGCGACGTGCCGCGGCATGCCGAACATGTCGGCGATGAACCAGAGAAATTCGAGGCCGGTCAGTTTGTCGTAGAGGACGGGCTCGTCGGGCACGTAGCCGAGGTGGGAATGGGCCTCTCGGGGATGCCGAACGACGTCGAATCCACTCACCCGAACGGCCCCCCGCGACGGCCGGAGCAGTCCGACGAGCATCTTGATGGTGGTCGTCTTGCCGGCACCGTTGGGGCCGAGCAGTGCGAACAACTCGCCCCTCGGGATGGACAGCGACATGTCGTCGACCGCGATCTTCGTGCCGTAGGCACGGGAGACGTGTTCGAATTCGATCATGAGGCGGCCTCGTCGGCGGTGGTTGCCGTCCCGGGCGTGTCCGGTTCGTCCGGCGCATCGGCTTCGTCCTCGTGCGCCCGCGCGTCGATGGCCTCGGCCAAAAGGGCGGCGTCCGCGTCGGAGCGGCGGACGAACGTCAGCCGTGCGCCGAGGAGCATCGAATCCTGCTTCAGCACGCGCCCGTTCATGTCGACGAACATGGTGAAGCGGGGTTCGTGATGGGGGGTCGTGGGGTCCGTCCGGTAGCACACCTCGTGCACCCGCACGAGGTGGTCGTCCCAGAAGAAGGATCGCTCCCCGGTCACGTGGGCGTGCAGGAGCTCGATCGGGGCGCCGGTGGGCCGCAGGGGGCTGAAGGTGGGCACGGTCCATCGGCGCCCGACCGCGAGTCCCGGGAGCGTCGCCTGTGGTGAGAGTTCATCTCCGAGCACCATGCCCTCGGGAAGGTGGCGGTCGATGTCATACCGCATGCCGTGGGCGCTGGCCATGATCGACACCCGGTTACCAGTCACGGTGCCCGCGACCACGATCCCGTCAGAAGTGCCGGGCAGCATGACCGTCGAACCGAATGACTGCAGCCGCCCTCGGCCGTCGATCACGACCGACCCATGGGCGTCGAAGGGGAGCCTGGCATGACTGGCGAGATCGCCCTGGATCATCGGCCGGAGCCAGGCAGGAATCATCTCGTCGAGGGGGATGACGTCGAAGTGCAGCACGTTATCGACCACCAGGCTGGCATCGGCAAGCCTCTGGGCGCGACCGACCGAGTAGCCCACGGGCGTGTCGTTCCACTGCACCGACCAGGCCACCGGCACGAGCTTGTTGGCGGTGGCGTACAGGGCTTGGCAACCCGGCGGGGCGTCCCCGGCGAGCGTCGGCATGATTTTGGACGTCACCAGCCAGCCCATGGAGGCCAGCCACACGAACACGATGACCGGCGTGAACCACGGTCGTGACAGCATGCTGCAGGCCCTCCTGGAGGCTACAAACGGCCTCCGGGCTTAAATGTAACGCGCTGCGAAGGGCAAGTGAACCTGCGGCGAATGGGTGAAGGTGGCTGAAAACCGGACGCTCGCGGAATTCTCACCGGAACCGCGTTGGCCGTGGCTTGACACCTCCCCTACAATCCCGGTCGTCGATGCAGGGGCCAGGAGACTCGACCGATGATTTCGCCAGTCTATTTCCACCAGGGATGTCCGGTGTGCGGTCGCACGCTGCGGATCGGCGTGAACCTCTTGGGAAGCCGGGTCTATTGCCAGCATTGCGGCGGTGGCTTCCGGGCCAGCGATGCCGCGCTGGGCGCCGGACGCGACGCTGCGGAACGCCCGTCGGCATCGATCGTGGACGAGCTGCTCGAGCGGGCGGAACTCGTGCTCCAGCGTCAGGCTGACGGCCGCGAGTAGGCCGACAGGTCGATGCCGGCGAGCGCGGCGAGCCGATCCCAGTAGTCGGGAAACGTCTTGCCGACACAGGCCGGGTCGAGAATTCGCACGCCGGGGATGCGCAGGCCGGCCAGGGCCAGGCTCATCGCCATGCGGTGGTCGTCGTAGGTGGCGATCTCCGCTCCGCACTGCCGGCCTGGCTTCACCGTGAGCCCGTCGGCCCGCTCCTCGACCGTGGCGCCGAGCTTTCGTAACTCGGTGACGAGGTCGCTGATCCGGTCGGTCTCCTTGTCGCGGATGTGGGCCACGTTGCGGATCGTCGTCGGGCCGTCCGCGAACAGGGCCACGACGGCCAGCGTCGGCACGGTGTCGCTGATGGCGTTCATGTCGATGTCGATGCCCCTGGATGCCCGGCCGCCGATCGTCACGCCCGCGTCGGGGCCGGCGTGCCATTCCACCGCGCATCCCATCTGCCCGAGCGCGTCGCAGAAACCGACGTCGCCCTGCATGCTCGAGCGGCCCAGCCCCTCGATGCGCACCGTCCCGCCCGTGATCGCCGCCGCCGCGGCGAAGTAACTGGCCGCCGAGGCATCCGGCTCGATGCCATAGGCAACGCCCCGGTAGCCGGTCGGTTCGATGCGCCACAGTCGTTCGTCGCGGGCGTCGCACGTGGCTCCGAACGACTCCATCACGCGTCGGGTCATGGCGAGGTAGGGCAGCGATACGAGATGGCCGGTGAACTCGAGCACCAGTCCCTTGCCGGTGCAGGGGCCGGCCATCGCCAGGCCGCTGGCGAACTGGCTCGACACGTTTCCCGCGACGTGCGCCGTGCCGCCGGCGAGCCCGCGGCTCCTGATGAGCACCGGCGGGCAGCCCCCCGGGCTTTCCGCGGCGGCATCGACACCGAGCGCTCCGAGCGACTCGAGCAGATCGCCGATCGGTCGCTTGCGCATCCGTGGCGTGCCGTCGAGGCGGTAGGTGCCGTGCCCGAGCGCGCAAACGGCCGACAGGAAGCGGATCGTGGTGCCGCTGGCGGCGCAGTCGATCGTGGCGGACGTCTTCGGTATGGCTCCGCCGCAGCCGATGACGCGAATTTCGCCTCGCGACCAGTCGGTGGCCACGTCGATGCCCAGGGCCTCGAGGCCCGCGACCATCACACGGGTGTCCTGGCTATCGAGCGCTCCGGTGAGGCGGCTCTCGCCCCGGGCCAGGGCGGCGCACACGAGGGCCCGATTGGTGATGCTCTTCGACCCGGGCGGGCGGATCGAGCCGACGATGGGCCCCGAGCACTGCGGGATGTCGAGCGAGGATGGCGTCATGGGCACAGGACGACCGTTGAGCGGGACCGAGGGCGGAATGCCTCGGTCGAAGGATAGCAGACTGTGGATCAGGGATGACTTTTTCCACGGACAGATAGGACGGCCAAAGGCACTTCCGCAAGCGATCGACCGCCGACGAGCGGTCGTTCACGCGAGGATCTCGTGCACGACCCGCTGTGGCTCGACGCCCGTCAGCCGCTGGTCGAGACCCTGAAACTTGAACGAGAACCGCTCGTGGTCGATCCCCATGAGGTGGAGGATCGTGGCATTGAAGTCATTCACGTGGACGGGGTTCTCGACGACGTTGTAACTGAAGTCGTCGGTCTCGCCGTACGAGGTGCCCCCCTTCACGCCGCCGCCGGCCATCCACATGCAGAAGTTGCGGGGGTGGTGGTCGCGACCGTAATTGTCGTTCGTGAGCGTGCCCTGCGAGTAGACCGTGCGGCCGAACTCGCCCCCCCAGACGACGAGCGTGTCGTCGAGCATGCCACGCCGCTTGAGGTCGAGCACGAGCGCGGCCGTGGCCTGATCGGTGTCGAGGCACTGGGCCGTGAGGTCCTTGGGCAGGTTGGCGTGCGTGTCCCAGCCGCGGTGGAGGATCTGCACCGCCCGCACGCCCCGCTCCACGAGTCGCCGCGCGAGCAGCAGGCTGTGGGTGAAGGAGCCCGGCTTTTTCACGTCGTCGCCGTAGAGCGTGAGCGTCTCGGCGGTTTCGCCGGAAAGATCGACGAGATCCGGCACGCTCGCCTGCATGCGGAAGGCCATCTCGTATTGGGCGATCCGGGTCTGGATTTCGGGGTCGCGATACCGCTCGAAGCCGCGGGCGTTCAGCCGGCCGAGGCCGTCGAGCATCCGGCGGCGGTCGCCGCGGTCGATGCCGTCGGGATTGGGCAGGTAGAGCACCGGGTCGCCCGCGCCTCGGAGCGCCACGCCGGAGAACCGGGTCGGCAGGAAGCCGCACGACCACATGCGGGTGAAGAGCGCCTGCTGCGGATTGATGTCGGGCAGCGGCGTGAACACGACGAACGCCGGCAGGTCGTCGTTCTCGCTCCCCAGGCCGTAGGAGAGCCAGCTGCCGATGCTGGCCTTGCCCGGGATCTCGCTACCGGTCATGACGAAGGTGCAGGCCGGATCGTGGTTGATGGCGTTGGTGTGCACCGTCTTCACCAGCGCGATGTCGTCCACGATCTTCGCCGTGTGCGGCAGCAACTGCGTGTTCACCCAGCGGCCGCACTGGCCGGCCTGCTCGAAGCGAAAGATCGACGGGGCCACCGGGAAGCGGGCCTGCCCGCTGGTCATCGTGGAGAGCCGCTGGTCGCCGCGAACGGTCGGTGGGATGTCCTTGTCGAAATATTCCTTCAGCCCGGGCTTGTAGTCCCACAGGTCGATCTGCGAGGGGCCGCCGTTCAAGTGGATATAGATGACGCTCTTCGCCTTGGGGGCATGGTGGGGGAAGCCCGGGAGCGGCGGGTGGACGCGGGCGGGTCGTGCGGGGGCCTGCGGGACGGTGGTCGTGTTCGCGGCGGCGCGCCGCTGGTCCAAGAGCGACAGGGCTGCGGCCCCGAGGCTGATACCCGATGACTGCAGGAAGGCCCGGCGGGCGACGGTCATGGCGTCGAGCATGGATCAGTTCCTGTTCAGGGCTTCGTCGAGGTTGAGGATCATGTTGGCAACGAGCGTCCAGGCCGCGAGTTCGTCGGTCGGCACGCCAGCCGCAGGCTTCGATTCGCCGTGCGTGACCGCTTGTCTGGCTGCCTCGGGGTCGGCCTTGTATCGCGCACGGTGGCCGGCGAGCGTTTCGGCGACGATGGCCGCTTCGCCGGCCTCCGGTGCCCGGGCGAGCACGACCTGAAACAGCCAGCCGATCCGGCCTTCGTCGCCGGCCGCGGCAGCAAGCGTGCGTTCGGCGAGCGCCCGGGCCGCCTCGACGTGTTGTACGTCGTTCATCAGTTGCAGCGCCTGCAGCGGCGTATTGCTCCGCTCACGGCGGGCGCAGAACTGCTCGCGGTTGGGGGCATCGAACGTCGTCATGAACGGAGGCGGTGCCGTGCGCTTGAAGAAGGTGTAGAGGCTGCGACGGTAGAGCGCATCACCCGCGTCGCGCTTGTAGCTGCGCGTGTTTGAATTCGAGAAGCCGACCGGCTCCCAGATGTTGTCGGGCTGGTAGGGCTTCACGCCCTTGCCGCCCATCGTCGTCACCAGCAGCCCTGAAACCGCCAACGCCTGGTCGCGGATCTGTTCCGCATCGAGCCGGATCCTGGGGCCACGGGCGAGCAGTCGGTTTTCGGGGTCGGCCGCCAGGTGCTCGGGCAGCACATGCGACGCCCGCTTGAACGCCCGGCTCGTCACGAGCATCCGCACGAGCCGACGTGTGTCCCAGCCGTTGTCGCGGTACTCGGCGGCGAGCCAGTCGAGGAGTTCCGGATGGCTCGGCGGCTCCCCTTGAAGTCCGAAGTCTTCGCTCGTTTTCACCAGTCCCGTGCCGAAGAACTGCTGCCACAGCCGGTTGGCCGCCACCCGCGGCGTGAGCGGCTGGTTGGCCGATACGAGCCACGTCGCGAGATCGAGCCGCGACGGCGTGGCGCCTTCGGCCACGGCGAGCGGCGGGAGGAAGGCCGGCGTGCCCCGCACGACCTTGTCGCCCGGCTTGTCATAGGCGCCGCGGAGCATGACAAAGCTGTCCCGCATCTGTGGCAGGTCGTTGAACACGAACGTGCTGACGATCTGTGCGTCGAGCGTCTTGCGAGACACCGTCGCGGCGTCGAGGTCGGCGGCGGCCTTCCTCACCGCCTCCGGCTGGTCGGCCCACACCTTCGTCAGCCAATGCCGACGAACCTTCTCCACCTCCTCCGGCTTCGTCGTTTGCTCCGGGCCTTGCTTGACGAGCGCCTGGAGGTCCTGCGGCACATCGTCGAGCTTGGCCTTGCCGCCCCGTTCCTTCCACCAGGCGGCCAGCGAGTGACGTGGATCGGCCGCCGGGTCTTCGGTCGTCACCATGCCCACGGCGTCCCAGCGGACATGGCCGTCGAACTGGGTGAGGGCGATGCCGGTGACGGGCGTTTCCGGAGTCAGGCCGAGCATGGCGGCAGGCACCGCGATCCTCGTCCAGCTGCCCGCTTTCGGGAGAGGGCCAGCGTGCGCGCGTGACGGGGTACCGTCCTTCCCCCAGCCGATCGCGGCGGAATCACCCCACACGGCGCGATGCTCCCAGCTGCCGGCGTGGAACTGGATCATGACGGCCTTGGGCGGGTTCGCCGGGTCGAGCCACACGTGGGCGAAGATCTCTGCCTCCGCCGCCACCGTGATCGGTGCGGCACCGGACTGGTAAAAGTCTTGACCGATGCCCGTCGCAGTGCGGTCGAGCGACCGCTGGCCCGCGAATACCTCACCGGCCGCCTGTCCACCGAACCAGTTCGTCGGGCTGCCCGGTCCCTCCTTCACCGCGGCCCCGGGTGGGAATTCATCGTCGACCCAAACGGTCTCGACGCGGTTGGGGGACGGCTTGGGATCGAGTGAGGCGGGGTCGGTGTAGTCAACGGCCGCGACCGCGGCGTCGAAACGCTTCCGCAGATCCGGCAGTTCGGCGTCCAGGGCCGCGAGTCGGGCTTCCTGCTCGGGAGTCGGCACGGGCAGCACGGGCTTCGTGGTCAGGGCGTTCCCGTCGAAGCCGGGGTCCGCCGCCGAGTTGAAGAAGGCGTAGAGCGAGTAGAACTCGTGGTGTGAGATGGGATCGAACTTATGGCTATGACACACGGCGCACTGGCCCGTCAGACCGAGCCAGGTGTTCGTCATCGTGGCGGTGCGGTCCACGGCGTAGCGAAAGAGCAGTTCCTCGTTGATCGAGCCCCCCTCGCTCGTCGTCACGTTGCAGCGGCAGAAGCCGGTTGCCGTCTGCTGATCGCGGGTGGCGTCGGGCAGGAGGTCGCCGGCAAGTTGTTCGATCGTGAATCGATCGAACGGCATGTTGGCGTTGAAGGCCTCCACCACCCAGTCGCGATACGCCCACGTCTGCCGCTCGTTGTCGAGATGCAGGCCGTGCGTGTCGGCGTAGCGGGCGGCGTCGAGCCAGTGCCTCGCCATCTCCTCGCCGTGGTGCGGACTGGCGAGCAGCCGATCGACGACGCGGTCGTATGCCTCAGGCGACGCATCAGCGACGAATGCATCGACCTCCGCGGGCGTGGGGGGCAGCCCGGTGAGGGCGAACGAGAGGCGACGGAGGAGCGTGGCCCGGTCGGCCTCGCCGTTGAGTGGCAGCCGTTCCATCGCGATTCGCGATTCGAGAAACCGATCGATCGGGTGTGTGGCAGCCGGGTCGGCGACGGCGGGCAGGGCAGGCCGTGCGACCGGGCGGAACGACCAGTGGGCCTCGTAGACGGCCCCCTCGGCGATCCACTTTTTCAGCAGGGCCTTTTGTTCCGCAGAGAGCTTTTTTTTCGCATGAGGTGGCGGCATGACGACGTCGGGATCAGTGGCATCGATCCGCGCGATCAGTGCGCTGGCTGCCGCGTCACCGGCGACGATCGCTCGGGAGCCGCTGTCGAGCTCCCGGCCGGCTTCCTCGGCCGAGTCGAGTCGTAGGCCCGCCTCCTGGGTGCCCGGCCCGTGGCAGGCGTAGCAGTTCTCCGAGAGCAACGGCCGGATGTCGCGGTCAAACCGCAGCGGCTGCTCGTCAGTACCCCAGGCCGGCCCGGCACTGATCGCGATACTCACCGAAGCGAGCCGGAGCCAGACGCGGCCACCACACCAACTGGATGCCATCGCAGGGGCCCTCATCGGATGCCGATCACTGCTGCCCGAAGCTCAAGTGTCCGTGGAATTGGTGGGCTGCGGGAAAGCCGAGGAGTTCGCGAACCATCGATCATCATAGCCTGCGTCGGCAGACTTGTTTCACAGTCTTCGCATCGGCATTTCCCCGGGCGTCCCTGACCAGATTCGCCTCCCCGTCAGCGGTGGGGCGCTTGCGGAGCTGCCGTTGGCCGTCCTATCCTCCGGAGCCTTGATGAGCCGGGAATGGGTACCACGCGAGCGCACTCGTGCGTCGCGAACGCAACGGAGCCACGGAGGCATCGAGAGGTGACGGGATCAGCGGTCGATCCGGGCCCGTACGATTTCGTCGTGCCACCGATGATCAGGTTCGGCGTGGGCAGGGCGACGGAGGTGGGGCCGGTTGCGGCCCTCCACGGCCGTACGGCCTGGCTGATCACAGGGGGTCGCAGTTGCGCCGAAAGCGGCGCTGCCGAAGTCGTCGCGGAGAGTCTTCGTGGCGTGGGCATGGCCGGTCGCCAGGTGGCGACCTCCCGCGGCGAGCCGACCGTGGACGACGTGATCGCCGCGCTGGCCTCGTTGCCGGTCGAGCGGGATGGCGTGGTCGTCGTCGCCGTCGGCGGCGGGGCGACGATCGACCTTGCGAAGGCGGTGGCGGCGCTGGCCACGAACCTCACGGCGGAGGAGGCGTCGGGCGATCTCGACGCGGCGGTGCTCGACAGGCTCGAGGGCGTGGGCCGCAATCTGCCGATCGGGCGCTGGCCCCTGCCGGTCGTCGCGGTGCCGACCACGGCCGGAACCGGGGCGGAGGCCACCCGCAATGCCGTGATCTCCTGTCCGCGGCGGCGGTTCAAGAAGAGCATGCGGAGCCCGATGATGGTGCCGCGGGCGGCGATCGTCGATCCGCGGCTCACCCGGTCGTGCCCCGTGGAGACCGTCGTCGCCTCCGGCCTGGACGCGATCACGCAGCTGATCGAATCGTTCGTCTGCCGATTCGCCACACCGCTGACGCGGGCCATGGTGCTCGAGGCCCTGCCACGGGCGGTTGCGGCTCTTCCTGCAGCGCTCGTCGATCCGCATGATCTCGAGGCCCGGTCGGCGATGAGCCATGCGGCGCTCGTGTCGGGGATGGCGCTGGCCAACTCGGGCCTGGGCATGGCCCACGGCGTGGCGGCGGCGCTGGGCGTGGAATGCGGCACGCCGCACGGCCTGGCATGCGCCGTGATGCTTCCGGCGACGCTGCGGAGCAATCTCGAGGTCGCCTTCCGCGGCTACGCGGCGCTGGAACGGGCGATCGCGCTGCAGCCGTCCCGCGGCGACCGGGCCGATGCGGAGGCCTTCGTCACCAGGATCGAGCGGCTCTGCCACGAGGCGGGAGTGCCGCGTCGGCTCTCCGCGCTCGGGCTGCGGGCCGACCGGATCGCATGGCTGGCAGAGAATTCCCGCGGCGGGAGCCTGCGGGGCAATCCGCGGGAACTCGACGTGGAGTCGCTGCGGGAGATTCTGGCGGACGCGTGGTGACGAGGCGTCCCCGGTTCAGACCCCCGGCGAAACCTTGCGCCACACGGTCATCTCGGCGATGGTGTGCTGGTGCTTCCGGGCGGTTTCCCGGATCACGAACGGCACGTCCTCGCGGTGCACGAGTCGAAACCGGGCCGCGAGCGCCCGCTCGAGGCCGGCGAACGTGGTCAGCGGCTCCCCCGCTTCGCGAATGCCGCCAAGCCACTTGGCCTTCGGCGTGTATTCCTCCAGCCACGTGTAGGGGGAGGTGATGACCAGCAGGCCATCGGTCCGCAGACGGTCGGGGATGCTCTCGAGGAACAAAAGCGGCTCGTAGAGCCGGTCGATGAGGTTGCCGGCGAAGATGAGGTCGTAGTCGGTGAAGATTTCCTTGAGGTTGCAGGCATCCCCCTGCATGAAGGCCACGCGGCCGGCCGTCTGCTCGAGGCCCAGGCGATCGAGCGACACCGATCGCGACTCGGTGAGCTCGCCCTCGGTCGGCACCTCGTAGAGCACCTCGCCGCCCTGCTGCAGCCGCACGCCCGATTGGATGAACCGGGCGGAGAAGTCGATGGCATCGACATGCTGAAAATGGCGGGCGAATTCCAGGGCCGAGCGACCCACCGAGCAGCCGATGTCGAGGCAGCGATCGCGACGGCCGGCGGCGACGTGGGGCATCGTGCGCTCCACGCAGGACCGGGGGAAGTTGGGCACGCCGAGCGCCGGGTCGCCGTAGTGAAACTCGATGTATTGCGTGACGAGCTGGTCGGTTTCGTAGAGCCGTGACCCTTCGGTGGCGGCCTCGGCGCCCGGCACCTCCACGATCGTCCGGAAGCCGGCATGCTGGAAGAAGTGTCGCCGGAAGGCGTAGCGGGAGCTCGCCAAGGCCTCATTGCCGGTCGAGATCCACGAGCCCCCCTTGATCAGATTGTGGCGGCCGTCGAACGTCGGCACCGAAAAGTCGTCATAGAGCGGGTGCACCTCGAACGCCTTGAAAGGCATGATCGGCGTTCGCGTCCACTGCCACACGTTGCCCACCACGTCGCAAAAATCGCCCTGCGGGAAGGCATCGACGGGCGTGCTGGAGGCGCCGTGTTCGAGATTGATGTTGCCGGGGGCCGTCTTCCAGAAGGGTTGGTCGGCGGCCAGGGGGGGCGGCAGCGTCTGGCGGAGTGCGTACCAGTGGGCCTCGGTGGGTAGCTGCACGTTCTCGCCCGTTTTCCGCCGCAGCCAGGCGCAGTAGGCCTGCGCCTCGAGGCAATTCACCTCCACCGGCCAGTCGCGGGGCAGCGGCATTTCGTTGAGCAGATTCCGCTGCCGATACCCGCCGTCGCGCCGCACCCAGAAACGCGGGTGCTCGGCCCGCGTGTAGTGGAGCCAGCCGCGGCCCTCGTCGGTCCAGAGCGCTTCGTCGCGGTAGCCGCCGTCTTCGATGAAGGCGAGGAACTCGGCATTGGAGACCAAACGCCGGCCCGCCCGGAAGGCGGGCAGATCGACCTCATCGGTGCCGTATTCGTTGTCCCAGCCGTAGGTATGGTCGTCGCCCCGCTTGCCGAGGCGGATGGTCGTGGCCGCGACGGGGAGCCACTCGTTTGCCGGCGGCTCGCCCGATCGCTCCCCCATTGCCCAGAGCCGCTTTTCCTCCGCCGACAGCTCGTGCTGGGCACGAAGCTCGTCGAGCGGCATCATCCGCATGATGACACTCGACGTCTCCAGATGGATTCGCTCGTGCTCGATTCCCATCAGGATGACCCAGGCCGGCTGGTCCGGGGTGATCGGCAGCGCGAGCGGCATCGACTGGATGAACTCGTCGACGAACTCCCGCATGGCGGCCCGATAGTTCCGGACGGTGGCCACGGAGGGCCAGTCGTAGTGGGCCGAGTTGAGGTCGTCCCACGACATCTCGTCGACGCCCACGGCCATCATCGCCTCGAGCCTGGCATCGAGCCGGGCCGGGATGTAGCGACCGGCGGTGAGCTTGTTGATGTAGAAGACGGCCGGGTGCGCGAAGTAGAAGATCAGGGGATGCCGCAGGGGCTCGTGGCGTTCGTAGTACGAGGCATCATCGCGGATCAGGGCGAAGAGACGCTCGTAGATCTCGCAGGTTTGGTGGAAGGCCCGCCGCAGCTCCTCCCGTTTGGCCGCGACGGGATCGGCGGCGGCCGGGTCGGCCGTGAGCAGCACCGTCTTGGTCGGCACGAGCGGCGTCGAGAGCGGTGCGAATCGGGCGGCCGCCGATCCGGCGGCGACGTGATCGGGGAGGGGCTTGGTCGAGGTGCGGCTCATGCGGCACTCCCTGCGGAAGGACGAAATGGGCGGCCCCACGGAGGCCAGGCACCTTCAGACTCTATCATGCGAAACAAGGCCGATCACCAAGTCGTGCGGAATCGGTGAGGCAGCCCCCAGAAGCGAGCCGACCACCGCGCCGCGGTGGCAGCTGTCGCCGCCGCACAAGGCGTTCGAGCCGACTCCACCCGCAAAGTCGCCGGCATGCTTCCAGGCGAGGTACAGCGCCGCGGGAAAGGCGTCAGGGATGTAGCAGGCCGACGAGAGCAGACCGCCCACGACGCGGCGGTCGGGATTTCGCGACCACTTCTCGATCTTGGCCGCCGAAATCCAGTCACTCGCCTCGGCGAGGATCGTCTCCCGCAGATCGTCGCCCTGGCAGACCTTCGACAGGATGGTGGCGAGAGTGTCGGCCGCTTCGATGACGCCGTCATCCTTGTGGGTGAGGCCCACGTGCAGCCGCACGATCCGCCGCAGATCGTGGTGGCTGGGCCCGAGGGCCGCCACCAGCGCCGGGACCGGTACGAGCCCGCCGATGTGGACGTCGCGGACGCCGCAGTTGATCGGTTTGCGGCCGGCGGCGAGGTTCGTGAAGAAGTGGCGGTGGTATTCCTCCACGTAGGTGTCGCGGTGACGGCCCGGCGTGAGCATGAATGCCACGTAGCGGTCGAGCCATGACTCGGGGTCGTAGTCCCGGCGGCTACGGACGAAGTCGTACAGCTCGACGGCGATCCGTTGGTTGAGCGTGTTTTCGCCGGCGGCGAGGAACTGGTGGTAGTGGATGCCGCGCTGTCCCCAGAACCGCGCCTGCTCGCGGAGGATGTCGGTCTTCTCGCTCGCCGGTGCGTAGTGCGACCGCCAGAGAATGCTGTCGGGGTGAGGATTTCTGGGCGGCAGATAGGCCACGCGGGCGACCAACTCGGGATAATCGCGGTCGATCGCCGACTGATCGTAATACCAGTGGACCGGCATCGCGATCGCATCGGCGACGAGGCTGCCGAGAAAGGCGTTGCGGGCGGCGGTGTCGGCCTGGGGGGTGGCGGTCATGTGAGAATCCTGGCGAAGAAGTGCCTGACGCGCGGCACAGCACAACGGGTGAGGATCTCGTCGGCCGGGCCATGGGCCAGCACCGCCCCGTCGCCGATGAACGCCACGTCGTCGGCCACCCGCCTGGCGAAGCCCATCTCGTGGGTCACCAGCACGAACTGCGTGCCCGAGGCCTTGAGTTCCCCGATCATCTCCAGCACCTCGGCCGTCATCTCGGGATCGAGCGCCGACGTCGGCTCGTCGAGAAACATCCGCCGCGGCCGGATCACCAAGGCCCGGAGGATGGCGATCCGTTGCTTCTGCCCGCCGGAGAGATGCGCCGGCCGCTTGTGGGCATGCGGGGCGAGGCCGAACCGCTCCAGCGGCTCGTGGACCCGCGCGCGGGCCTCCTGGGGCGAGAGCCCGTGCACCTCCACCAGCGGCAGGAGGAGGTTCTCGAGTGCCGTCAGGTGCGGGAACAGGTTGTAGGCCTGGAAGACGGTGCCCACGGTCTTGCGGTAGTTCCGCAGGCCGGCCTCATCGCGAGGCAGCGTCGCCCCGTCGAACGTGACGCTGCCGGCCGTGGGCACGTCGAGCCCGGCCAGGATCCGCAGCAGCGTCGATTTCCCGCCACCCGACGGCCCCACGAGCACCAGCGACTGGATGTCGCCGGTGGCGATTTCCAGCCGATCGAGGATCGTGGCGGTGCCGAAGCGCTGGGTGAGGTTGGTGATGGTGAGGTTCAATCAAGTCTCGTACTTGTAACGTTGTTCCAGCCAGCGGCTCGCGGCGGAGAGGGGCAGGGTGATGAGGAGGTAGCCGACGGCGAGGGGCAGGTAGCTCTCCAGGGTCGAGTAGGTGAACGAATTGACCTCCTGGGCATTGAGCGTGAACTCGGAGATGGCGATCACCGACAGAAGAGAGGAGTCTTTGACGAGCGACACGAGCTGGCCCGCCATCGGGGGAAGCACGAGCCGGATCGCCTGCGGCAGGATCACCAGGCGTAGCGTCTGCCAGGGGGAAAGCCCGATGGCGCGGGCGGCGTCTCGCTGCGTGGCGGGGATCGCCGCGAGCCCGCCGCGGAAGATTTCGGCCATGTAGGCGCCACTGAAGAGCGACAGGATCAGCACGCCCACCACGAACCGGTTCTCCAGGCCGACGGCGCTGGCCACGACGTAGAATCCGATCAGGAGCTGCACCAGCAGCGGTGTGCCGCGGACGCACTCCACATACACCCGACCGGTCGCCTCCAGGAGCGGGTTCTTGGCCTGCAGGAGCAGGGCGGCCACGACGCCGATCAGGCTGCTGCACGCGAGCGCCGCGAGGCTGATGCCGACGGTCGTCAGCCAGCCCTGAAGGAACTTCTGCCGGTAGTCCCACACGCCGGCCCAGTTCCAGGTGTAGTCCACCCGCGCGAACGCCACCGCGATGCCGATGGCCAGCACCGCGACGACGACGAGATGGGCAAGCCAGCGTGGCATGAATGGAAGGACGGCCTCGGCCTGTCAAAAGTAAAACGGGATTCCCTGCTCCCGGAACTGCGCTTTCTCCTCGGGCAGGAATTCGTCCCCGAGTTTTTCGAATCCGCCCGCCTCACGAAAGGCCGCGAGAAAAGCGTTCACCTCACCGCGCAGCGGCTCGTCGCCCGGCCGGAGGCCGATCGCCCACGTCTCCTCCCGGAAGGGCCGGAGGATGGGGCGGGTGGTATCGGGATGCCGCTTGTGGTTTTGGTACACGGAGAGCGAGTCGTAGATGAAGGCATCGGCCTTGCCCTGCGCCACCTCCAGCACGGCGGCCGACTCCTTGTCGAGCACGAGCAGCGTCGCCTGCTTGATCGCCTGGGCGGCGTACTGGTGGCCGGTCGTGCCCTTCTTCACGGCCACGACCCGTCCCGGCTGGTCCAGATCGGCCGCGGCGTTCACCGGCGAGTCCTTTCCCACGAGCAGGGCCAGCCCCGTCTTGAGATACGGCTCGGAGAAGGCGATCGACCGGGCACGCTCCGGCGTGGCCGTCATCGACGAGATGATGCAGTCGATCTTTCCCGTCTTGAGGGCGGGAATGAGGCCGTCGAAGGCGATGTTCTCGATGACGAGGTCACGGCCGAGGTGCGCGGCCAGTGCCTCGGCCAGCCGCACGCTCACGCCGGAGGGCCTCCCGTCGGCGGCGGTCATCTCGAACGGCGGATACGACAACTCCATGCCCACTCGCAGCGGCCTCGGGGGCGCGGCGGGGCCGCAGCCGCCGACGATCAGGAAGGCCACGGCGAGGGCCTGGGACAGCAGCGCGGAGCATCGACCCATAAGAGGGCCTCGGGGAAAACCAGGAGTGTATCGCGCCCGGAGGGGACCCGCCGTCTGGGGAACCAGGTCAGCGCCGGTCTATGCTCCGGCCGGCTACAGATCGTAGGCCCGGCCGGGGACCGCCGGTTCGACGTTGGGCAGGCCGAGGGCATGCATTTCCCGGGCAATCTGGTCGGCGTAGCGGGCCTTTCGGTGCATGAAAAACACCCGCACGTGGTCGGGTAACCGCGCCCGCTGCGCCGCGAACGTGTCGGGGCAGAGGTGGCCGAGCGACGTCGCGAGCGCCTCCATCGCATTCGGAAAACTGCATTCGAGGAACACGGCCGACAGCGTTGGCCGGGTGGCGAGTTCCTGCCAGATCAGGTCGGTGGGGCCGGTGTCGGCGGTGAAGGCCACGCATGATCGGCCGTCGTCCACGATCATGCCCAGCGTGTCGCCCGAGTGGGTCACCGGCACCGGCGTGATGCGGTGGCCCGCTCGCTCGACCGTGCGGAGCGGCTCGATCACGGTCGCCCTCACGAAGGCGTTGCCATCGGTCGAGAGGGCGAAGAAATCGGGCCAGGTGCGCCCGTTGAAGATGTCCGCGCGAATCTGGGCGAGCACCTCCGACGAGGCAAGCACCTCCACGAAGTCGGGGTCCGGTTCATAGACGTTTTCGATCAGGAGCGGCAGGCTGGCGACGTGGTCGAGATGGGCGTGCGTGAGGAAGACGTGCCGTACGGCCCGCTGTCGATTCACGTCGGCAAGCAGCCCGACGGATCCCCCGTCGATCACCAGCGACTCGCCGACGAGATAGCTCGAAAGGTACTGCGGAGCCGCGGCGCCGGAGTCGGTCGGAACGCTGGAGGGGAGCAATTCAACGCGCACGCCGGAGTCTCCGCGGGGGGACGCTATTGTGCGCACTCCCCGGCCGGCCGTCGAAGGAGCGACGAAATTCGCGGCCGAACCATCCCGTGCCGCTACGATAGGGTCGTTTTCATCCACGCCGCAGTGATCCGATGCCCCCCGAGCCGCTCGGAGAAAACGCGTTCACGTTGCGGCTTGCCAGCGGTGCCGAGGCACCGGCCGTGAGCCGGGTCCGGGCCCTCGCCGAGGCCGTCTCGACAGCGGCGATTCCCGGCGTCGAGGACGTGGTGGCCTCGCCCGGCCGGGTCACGGTGTACTTCGATCCGCGACGGTGCGGCGACGTCGCCTCGTTGCGGAACTCGCTTTCCGTCGCTGCGGGGCGTGCGGCTCCGGCCGCCGCAGCCACGGAAGAACTGCACGAGATCCCCGTGGCGTATGACGGTGCGGATCTCGATGCCGTCTGCCAGGCTCGCGGCATCGATCGCGCCCGGCTCGTCGCCCTGCACACGGCCCCCCACTACCTCGTCGAGGCGATCGGTTTCCTGCCCGGGTTCGGCTATCTCGGCGGGCTTCCCGAAGCGCTCGCCATGCCGCGCCGGGCGACGCCGCGCGTTCGCGTGCCAGCCGGGGCGGTCGGCATCGGCGGGCGGCAGACGGGCGTCTATCCGTTCGCGAGCCCCGGTGGCTGGCACCTCGTCGGGAGGTCTTGCGTCACGCTCTTCGACGTCACCCGGCCGCGGCCATCGCTCCTGGCCGTCGGGGACCGGGTCCGGTTCGTCGCCGCAGAGTTGCCGGGATCGGAGCATCGCGCCGCCGGTGCGCTGGCGACATCGGGCAACGCATCTCCGCGGGACGCCGCCATCTCGGTGCTCCAGCCGGGCCTCTTTTCGACCGTGCAGGATCTCGGTCGCCGTGGGCATCGGGCCTCCGGGGTGCCGCTTTCCGGCGCGGCCGATAGCCTGTCGCTGCGGTTGGCCAATCTGCTCGTCGGGAATCCCGCGGGCGCCGCGGGCCTCGAATGCACGCTGCTCGGGCCGACGCTACGGTGTGAACGCGATCTCACCGTGGCGATCATGGGGGCGACGTTTCCCGGGTTGCCATCGGGCCGGGCCGTGCGGCTCGTGGCCGGCTCGGAGATCGCCCTCGGGCACGCGACCGATGGCTGTCGCGGGTTTCTCGCCGTGGCCGGCGGCATCGACGTGCCCCTTGTCCTCGGCAGCCGGAGCACGCTCGTTGCCGCCGGGTTGGGCGGGTGCGCCGGTCGTGCCCTGCGGGCGGGAGATCGCCTTGCCGTCGGTGAGCCGGCGGGGCCGCCCGCGGCGCTGGAGGATGTGCCTCCCGCGCTGCGCACGGTGCGGCGGCCCGGCGTGCTGCGGATGATTCCCGGCAAGCAGATCGACCTGTGCGGCGACGCCGTCTGGTCCCGCACGTTCCGGGCGAGCAGCCGTTCGGATCGCATGGGCCTGCGGCTCGAGGGGCAGCCGCTGCCGGGCGCCGAACGAGAGGCCGGCATGGCGAGCGTTGCCGTCGCGCCCGGAACGGTGCAACTGCCTCCCGATGGGCGGCCGATCATCCTGCTCGCCGATGCCCAGACGATCGGTGGCTATCCCGTGATCGGGCAGGTGATCGCCGCCGATCTGCCGCTGGCCGCCCAGCTGCGGCCGGGGGACGAGGTGCGCATGCGCAGGGTGACGGCCGACGAAGCCCGCGAGGCGCTGCGCGACCTCGACGCCGCCGTGGCGGCCATGGAGCGGGCGCTATGATGATGAGGGATGGGGCCCGGTCGATCGATCTCAACTGCGACCTCGGCGAGGGGGCAACGCACGACGCGGAGCTCATGCCGCTCGTCTCGTCGGCCAACATTGCCTGCGGTGAACACGCGGGCGACGCCGGCACGATGGCCGCCGCCGTCGCTCTCGCCAGGCGGCATGGCGTGGCCATCGGCGCCCACCCCGGCCATGCCGACCGGGAGCACCATGGCCGTCGCGAGCTGCCGATCACGCCGGAGGAGGCGGCCGCGCTCGTCGTGCGGCAGGTCTCGGCCCTTGCGGAGGTGGCGGGCGAGCCACCGAGGCATGTGAAGCTCCACGGCGGGCTCTATCACCAGGTGGGGCGCGATCCCGCGCTGGCGGCGGCGGTCGTCGATGGTCTCGTCGCGCACTGGCCAGATGCGGTGCTCGTGGCCTTCGCCGGCAGTCCGCTCGTGGCCGTCGCGCGAAGCCGTGGCCTTGCCGTCGCCGAAGAGGCGTTCATCGACCGCGGGTATGCCCCCGACGGCACGCTCGTGCCGCGGTCGCAGCCGGGCGGGATGATCAGCGACGTCCGCGACGCGGCGGTTCGGGCCGTGCGGCTGGTGGAGCAGGGGGCGATCGTGGCGATCGACGGCACCGAGATCCCGGTCCGGGCCGACACGCTCTGCCTCCATGGCGATGGGCCCGACGCCGTCGCGATGGCGCGTGCCGTGCGCTCGGCGTTCGGGGCCGCCGGGATCGAGGTTCGCCGACGAGGCGAAGGACACGCTGGGGAAACGCAGCACGGCCGGGGGACACCTCGCCCCCCGGCCGTGTGAGCGATCACCGACTTCACGTGTCGGGTCAGGCCTGCGCGGGCTTCTTGAGGAAGCTCACGATCAGCGGCAGCAGCGCGCCGACGACGGCCGAGAGGCCGCCGGTGCCGACGAGGTTCTCACCGCCGACGAGCGAGCCAATGGCCGGCACGAGCATCGGCAGGATCTTGCCGCCGAGTCCGCCGCCCACGGCGCCGAGCACCGAATTGAGCATCGGGCCGAGGTTCTTGTCCTTGAGCAGTGCGCCCACGATGTTGCCACCGGCGCCGCCGGCGATGAGGCTCACGATCCAGCTGATGATCTGGGGATCCATGGTTGAAATCCTTTTCTGTTGTTGGGTGAAAGTTTGCTCGTCGCGGGTCGAGCCACCGCCGGATCGACCCTCCTGAATCATGAGTTGCCGCCGCCGCCGTCCGTGTCACACACGAAAGAAATGCGATCGCGCCGTGTTTCGTGTTTTCTGGTCCCGACGGTGCCGGTCGTGCCGGTTGTATGGCCGGCGGCAGCGGGGCGAGGGTCCGCCCGGCAGGCTTCGGACGTGCGCCGACCCGCTCGCCTGCCGTTCGCCGTTTTGGAGATCGTCGCTCCCGCTATGCTGTCGACGGTCGCGTCTGGCCGGCCTCCACGCTCGTGCTCGACCTGCTCCCCTCCCGAAAGGACTCCCATGCGAACGCTTCGCGCCGCTCTTCTCGCCTGCCTGGTTGCTCTCCCCTGTGCCGCCGCCGCGCCCGAGTTTCTTCGCACCACGATCGACGTGGGCATGGTCGTGAGCGATCTGGAGAAGTCGGCGAAGTTTTACACCGACGTCGTCGGCTTCCGGGAAGTTCCGGGGTTCGAGGTGCCGGGGCCCATGGCGGCCGACGCGGGCCTGACCAGCGGCCAGATGCTCAAGGTGCGCGTGTTCGTGCTCGGCGACGGGCCGGAGGCGACGAAGATCAAGCTCATGCAACTCACCGACCCGGCCCAGCGCACCGGCGACAACCAGTTCATCCACTCGCATACCGGCTTCCGCTACCTGACGATCTTCGTCAAGGACATGCAGGCGGCGGTGACGCGGCTACAGAAGGCGGGCGTGAAGCCGCTGGCAAAGTCGCCGGTCGATCTTCCGGAGACGACCGCCCCCGGCGGCCTGGCGCTCACCTGCTTCCGCGACCCGGATGGCAACCTCATCGAGTTCGTCGGCCGATGAGAAACAAGCCCTGCGGCGCCGTTCTCGCAGGCTGCGAAGACCCGCCCGCTCAGGCGGGCATTCAGCGTCGATCGGCAACCCATGCCTGCAACTCGACGGCCAGCCGCCGCAGGGCCGAATCCCAGTCGGATTCTCGGCGCACCCACACGCAGCGCACGCTCGGATACCAGATCGTCTTCTCGCTCCCCAGCGGCCAACTGAGTTGCGGCTGCTCGCGAACCACGAGCCACGTGGGCACGCCGAGTGCGCCCGCCAGATGAACCTGCGACGCCGAGATCGCGATCAGGAGGTCGCACGACCGAAGTAATGCGGCGAGCCCGTCGAGATCCTCGTAGAGATCGATCTTTTCCAGCCGAACCCGGCCCCCCAGTGGGCGCCACTCGGGAATCCTGCGCGGGTCGGCACCATGCTGGGCCGAAACGAACTCGATGCCCCGCACCGCGAGGATGTGCCGCCAGCTGCCGAGCGGAGGCAGCGACTTGTCGGCGTTGGCGCTGTGCCACACGAGGGCGACGCGGGGCCGAAGCGATCGCGGAAACCAGCGACGAGACAGCCGGCTGACGCGGCACGGATCGGCCTCCAGCCAGGGATCCCGGGGCATTGCGGCGGACGAAGGCAGCAGATGATGGGCGAGCCGCTCCCACGTCGTATGAAAGCGGGTCCCCGGTGGCAGGGCCTCGTCCACGGTGCCGCCGCGTGGCGCGAAAGCGATCGCCGGAAATCGTCTCGTCAGGAGCGGCGCGAGCCGCCCATCGACCTCGACGGTGCAGTGTGCCGCCATCGCGCCGAGATTCGTGAGAGCCGCCGAGTACCGCAGCTCCGCGCCGAGGTGCCGGTGTGATTTCCAGATGAAGAGACGGCTGCCGGCATCGAGCGGCTCGCCCGCCCAGGCCGGGATCACGTTGCCGAATCGGGCTTCGGCGGCCGCGTCGCAGACGACATCCATCCGCCACTGCACGGCAAGATCCTGCGTCCATTCGGCGAGTGCGGACAACTC
>CAZONY010000005.1:0-14810 GCA_964581215.1 uncultured Chitinophagaceae bacterium
CGCGGGATAGCGATCGCATGATGCCGACGGCCATCCCCAGGCCGAAGATCACCATTGCCGAAACGGCGGCGGCGACGAAGACGAAGCCGGAGCGAATCTTCGCCTCGGCCACCCGCATCTGGCGATTGGACTCGTCGGTGTTGTAGTCGATCGTGCGCACGAAAGCGTCGATCGACTTCATCAACAGCGGCTGGATCTCGCTCCGGATCGCCATCCGGGCGACGTCGAGGTTTTTCTCGTCGGCGAGGGCCATGGCCCGACGCACCTGGGCCACGAACGCGCGACGGGCCTCCCGGGCGGCGGCGAAGAGGCGTTCATCCTCGGCATCACAAATGTATCCCTCGTATTCCACACAGCTGGCGTCTCCCTGCTCGATCGCCCGCTCCATGTCGACGCGTGCGGCCGCCGCGCGAGTCGGTTCGTCCGTGTCGAGCACCGCCGAGCGGGCTGCCTGAAGGGCGAGCAGATTGAGCCGGTTCACCCGGGCCAGCGTCACGACCGAAGGCACCGTGTTCTTCGAGAGCCAATGGATCTGGCGGCCGAGCAGGGACAGCTGCCACAGCGAGACCAGGCCGATCACGGCACCGGCCAGAACGAGCAGGGTGAATCCGAGACCGACGCGGCGCGGGATGGACCAGTGGATCATGACAGGGCTTCCGGGGGAGACGAAGGGGATGAACCGGCCGGGGAGTGCGCTGCATCGGCCACGGCGATGGCGTCGATGTCGATGAGCGTGGTGACGCCGCCGCCGGTGCGGGCCATGCCGGCGATGAATCGGTCGTCGATCGCCCCGCCGAAGTCGGGTGTCGGCACGAGGTCGTCCGCCGCGTAGGCCACGACCTCCTCGACCGTGTCGACGACGACGGCGTACGGCCGCACGCCCCCTCCCGCTGCAGCGACCTCCGTAACCACGAAGCAGGTGCGGTCGTGGTCGGTGGTGGCCGGCAGCCCGAACCGGATGCGGAGGTCGACGAGCGGGATCACGCGGCCCCGCAGGTTGAATACGCCCCGGACATGGGCTGGCATATTGGCCACCGGCGTGACCGGGCAGCAGCGGATGATTTCCCGGACGGAGAGCACGCGCATGCCGTAGGTTTCTCCGGCAAGCGTGAACAGGAGGTATTTGCCCGGCCGCGTCTTCATGGCCGGGGAAAGAGATACCGGGGGATGCGTCATGGCATGCCGGCGGTCAGGCCGCCGTCTCCGCGCGGGAAGTCGGAAGCCGGACGAGGGCCGTGGTATCGAGAATCAGGCCCACGCGGCCGTCCCCAAGCACCGCCGCTCCGGCGAAACTCTCGTGGCCGGCGAACGTCTCGCCGAGCCCCTTGATGACCACTTCCTGTCGGCCGACGAGGGCGTCGACGAAGAGGCCACGGCGATCGTGACCGGCCTCGACGACGACCACGATGCCCTGGGTTGGATCACTGACCGCGGTCTCGATGCCGAGATGACGCCCCAGTCGCAGCAGCGGCAGCAGCTGGCCGCGCACATCGACCAGTTCGCCCCGGCCGTGGACCGTCGTCACGTCACCCGGGCGGGGGCGGAACGATTCCCTGACCGACACTGCCGGCAGAATGAACTGCTGCGCCCCGACGGCCACCAGGAGTCCTTCGATGATCGCCAGCGTGAGCGGTAGGAAGATCGTGAAGGTGGTGCCGGCCCCCGGCTGCGAGTCGATCTCCACCGTCCCGCGGAGCTTCTCGATGTTGCGCCGCACGACGTCCATCCCCACGCCCCGACCCGAGAGGTCCGACACCTTTTCGGCGGTGGAGAATCCCGGGGCGAAGATCAGGTCGAGCGCCTCGCGGTCGTCGATGGCGGCCGTGGGCGGGATCAGCCCGCGTTCGATGCCCTTGTCGCGGAGCCGCACCGGATCGAGCCCACGGCCGTCGTCGGTGATTTCGATGACCACGAAGCCCCCTTCGTGGCGGGCGCGAAGCGTGATCGTGCCGGCCGGCGGCTTGCCGGCCGCGGCGCGGTCGCCCGCCGCCTCGATCCCATGATCCGCCGCGTTGCGGACCATGTGCATGAGCGGATCGCCGATTTCCTCGATGACGGTGCGGTCGAGTTCGGTGTCGTCCCCCTCGACGACGAGATGGATCTCCTTGCCGAGTTGCCCGCCGAGGTCGCGAACCAGGCGGGTCATCTTCTGAAACGTACCGCGGATCGGGATCATCCGCATCGCCATCGCCGTCCGTTGCAAGTCGGCCGTGATGCCCCGCAACTGGCCGAGCGATCGGGCGAGCGGCTCGTCCAAGCCGCGTGTCTCGACGCCCCGTGCCACCATCGACTGGGCGATGACGAGTTCGCCGACGAGATCGACGAGGCCGTCGAGCTTCTGGGTGTCGACGCGGATCGAGCCGACGGGCGCGCCGCGGGCCGGAGATGATTCGATCGGAGGCACGGCCACGGGGGCGATGACGGCGGCCGGTGACGCAGCGGTGGCTGGGGGTGCGGGGGGCGAATCCTTGGGGGCGGCCGCCGGCACGACTTCCGCCGTCGCAACGCGGGCCGGTGGTGCGGCGGGTGGCGGGCCTCCAGCGAGTGCCGCCCGAACCCGTGCGACCACGGCGGGAATCGGCAGCGAAATCGCCCGCCCCACGTCGTGGCCGTCGAGCTGCCGGACCGTTTCGGCGACGTACCGCGAAAACACGTCAGCCGCGGCGAGGATGACGTCGATGGCGTTCCGGTCAAGCCGCCGGACGCCGCGGCGGGCGGCGTCGAGCAGCGATTCCAGTTCGTGGGCGAGCTTCTGCAGCACGGCGAGCTTCATGACCGCCGCGTTGCCCTTGAACGTGTGAAACGCGCGAAACACCGTGGCCAGCGTGTCGGCATCGTCGGGGGCGGTTTCCAGACGCAGCACACCCTGCTCGATATCCCGCAGCAGATCCTCCGACTCGGCGCAGAACAGCCGCATCAGTTCCACGTCGAACCCCGAAGGGAGCACGGCTACCGACTGGGGCTCGCCCTCTGCGTCGGGCACGGCCGCGGAGGCGAGGGGGGCGGTCAGGATCGCGGCGGGTGGATCGGGAAGCGGGTGGCCCTGGTTCCACGCCGTGAGCGCCTCCTCCATCCAGGGATGCCAGAGGTTGAATCGACCGGCGACGTCGGCATCGAAAGCGCTCTTTGCCGGCAGCCAGCCGACGGCGGCGTTGGCCATCGCCACGATCTCCGCCGGCGCCTCCCTCGGCAACGCCGTGACGAGACTCACGGCCAGTTCGCGGAGCGGGTCTGTGCCAGCCGAGCCAGTGAACGCGAGTTCGAGGCCGATCCTCTGGAGCAGTCCGCGGACGACGGTGATCGTGGATTCCGGAGGCATCGAAGCGACGCTGGTTGGAGGCGGAGGCGGTGGCTGGCGGCAAACCCCGACCCGAAAATCCTAGCCCGCGATCGGTCCGCCGGCGGAAGAGCCGCGAAAATCGTCATAGCCCCCCCAGATGGCAATCTTTTGCCGCGTCGCCTCCCGTGCCCCGGACGCGATCTAAACTTCGGCGAGGCGGCGGAGCGGCTCGCCCACGGGCTCCGGGGCACGTTCGATGAACACGATGCAGCGGCTGAAAATCACGACGATCGGGCCCGTTCTCGGCCTGCTCGTTTTGTCGCTGGGAGCCTTGTGGAGCCAGCGGCTGCTGCACCGTGCCCAGGCCGACCGGTTCGAGTCATACCGCCTTGCGAACGAACTACGGCAGAGCTCCGACGAGCTCACCCGACTGGCTCGCACCTACTGCGTGACGGGAGACCCCGAGTACGAGCGGCAGTTCTGGCACGTGCTCGACGTTCGCAACGGCAAGCAGCCCCGGCCCGACGGCCGCACCGTGCCGCTCCGCGCGCTCATGGAGCGGCAGCGTTTCACGGCCGCCGAGTTCGCCATGCTGGAGCAATCGGAGGACAATTCCAACGCCCTGGTGGCCACCGAGACGATCGCCATGAACGCGATGAAAGGTCGCTTCGCCGACGGCCAGGGAGGCTTCACGAAACAGGGCGCGCCCGATCCCGACATGGCACGACGGCTCATGCATGACCCGCAGTACCACGCCGATAAGGCGACGATCATGGAGCCCATCACGGAGTTCGAGCGGATGATCGATCGCCGCACCGACGAATCGGTGCGGATCGCCCGACGGCGGAGCGACACGATCACGATCCTGATTGTCGGCCTGACGCTGGTCGCGAGCATTGCGACCTGGCTGAGCCTCGGCCGCCACGCCCGAACGCTCCGCCTGGCGATCGGCCGACTGGCTGCCACCGCGGAGAATATCGGCAGCGGTGCCTCCGAAATGGCCGCGGCCAGTCACTCGCTCGCCGAGGGGGCGACCGAGCAGGTGGCGGCCGTGGAGGACATCTCCCATGCGGCCCGCGATACGGCGGGTCTGGCCACCGAAAACGCGCGCCGCACCCAGTCCGCCAAGGCGCTGGTGGCTCGCGAGGAAGAGCAATTCACAGCCGCGTCGGCCCGGCTGGCGGAGATGGTCTCGGCCATGGATGCGATTCGCCAGGCAGGCGGCAAAATCTCCAAGATCAACAGAGTGATCGATGAAATCGCATTTCAGACCAATATCCTCGCGCTGAACGCCGCCGTGGAGGCGGCCCGCGCCGGCGAGGCGGGGCAGGGATTCGCCGTTGTGGCCGAGGAGGTGCGGATGCTCGCGCGCCGGTCGGCCGACGCGGCCCGGGAGACGGCCGTGTTGATCGAGGAGTCGCTTGCCTGCGCCGATGCCGGCGGCAAGAAGGTGGAGGAGTTCACCGCTGCGATCACCCAGGTGGCGGAGCAGGCGACGGCCGTGCGTGGGCTCGTCGAGGAGGTCAACGACGGCAGCCGGCACCAGCATGCGGCCATCGCCCGGATGGGTGAGGCGCTCCGGCAGATCGAGGAGGTGAGCCAGCAGGCCGCCGCCGGTGCCGAGCAGGGCTCGGCTTCCGCTGCGGAACTCAATGCCCAGGCGGCCGCGATGGTCGACGTCGTCGCCGTCCTCGGGGCGATGGTGGGCGGTAAACGTTAGTTCAATCGCACTTTCCAGGCCGTCAACTGCTCGGCGACCCGGGCGGGAGAGGTGGACCCGACGCTCTGCATGCGGGCGACGGCCCGCGACGCGCCGAGGGCCTCACGGAATCCTGGCTTCCAGTCGGCGAATGCCTCGCGGCACTCCTCGTCGGAAAGTTCGGCGAGTTGAGCCCCCTTCGTCATCGCCTGACGGACGAGTCGGCCCACCGTCTCGTGGGCCGACCGCTGAGGCACGCCGTCGGCGATCAACGCCTCCATCAGGCTCGTGGCATCGAGATGGCCCCGGTCGATCGAGGCGGCGATCCGCTGGTGGTCGAACGACGTGCCGGCCACGAGTGGCGCTGCGACCCCGAGCATCGCCTCGAGGGTGTCGATGGAATCGAAGATTCGCTCCTTGTCCTCCTGCAGGTCGCGGTTGTAGGCCGTGGGCAGGCCCTTCAAAAGCACGAGCAGCGACTGCACGTTGCCGATGGTCCGGGCCGATTTTCCCCGGACGAGTTCGAGCACGTCGGGGTTGATCTTCTGCGGCATGATCGAACTGCCGGTGCAGAAGCCTTCGGGCAGTTTCAGGAAGCCGAATTCATGTGTGCTCCAGAGGATCCATTCCTCAGCCCACTGCGAGAGGTGGACCGCGCAGAGCGACAGCACGAAGGCCAGCTCGCAGACGAAGTCGCGATCGCTGGCTCCATCGAGGCTGTTGGCGGCGATGCCGGCGAAGCCGAGCGCCTTCTGCACGTGCTCCCGGTCGATCGGCAGGCTCGTGCCGGCCAGGGCGCCCGAGCCCAGCGGGAGCAGATTGGTGCGTTTCCGGCAGTCGGCGAGCCGATCGCGATCCCGCTGGAATTTTTCACACCACGACAGCAGCTGGTGAGTGGCCAGCACGGGCTGCGCCCGCCGCAGGTGTGTGTAGGCCGGAATGACGAGGCCCTGCTCGCGGTCGGCCAGGGCGACGTACGCCCGCTGCAGCTCCACAAGCCGACCGTCGATCCGGTCGATGGCCCGTCGGCAGTAGAGCCGGAGGTCCGTCGCCACCTGGTCGTTCCGGCTGCGGGCGGTGTGGAGTTTGCGGCCGACGTCACCGAGCTTCGCCGTGAGGGCCGATTCGATATGGAGGTGGATGTCTTCCTTGGCGACGGAGAATTCGAAGCGGCCGGCGGCGATGTCGGCCCGGATTTCCTCGAGCCCCGTCGCGACGGCCTCGGCCTCGGTGGGCGTCATCAGACCGCAGGCAGCCAGCATGCGGGCGTGGGCGATCGAGCCGTCGATGTCGTCGTCGGCCAGCCGGCGATCGAATGACACGCTCTCGGAGAAGGCTTCGACCCGCGTGTCGGTGGGCACGTTGAAGACGCCGCCCCAGGCCTTTTCCTGCTTCGGTGCGTGCGACATGGGCGGCCTGCTTTCGGTGACGTCGACCACCTACTTGTACTTGCGTCAGGCAAAAAATCCATGCCGGGCCGGTAGACTGTCGGCATGCTCGCTCCCGAAGAGTTTCTCGCCCCCGGTGGTCGTCTGGCAGCGCGGGTGGCGGGATGGGAGTCGCGGCCGCAGCAGCTCGAGATGGCGGCGGTCGTCGCCGAGGCGATTCACGGTCGGCGACACGCGATCGTCGAGGCCGGCACGGGCGTCGGCAAGAGCCTGGCCTACCTGATCCCAGCCGTGCTGGCGGCGACCGAGGACCAGGCCGAACGGCCGACCGACGTCGAGCCCGATTGGGATGCCGAGGCTGCGGAGGGGGGCGACGATGCGGCGGTGCGGCGCGGGCCGCGGCGGATCGTCATCTCGACCCACACGATCGCCCTGCAGGAGCAGTTGATCGGCAAGGACATTCCGCTCGTGGCCGCGGTGATGCCGCGGGAATTCTCGGCGGTGCTCGTGAAGGGCCGGGGCAACTACGTGAGCCTGCGACGGCTCGCCCTGGCCGTGGAGCGGGCCGGCAGTCTGTTTCCCGAGGAGGCCGAGGTGCGGGAACTGCACGATCTCGCCAGCTGGGCCCGCAGCAGCGGGGATGGCTCGCTGGCCGATCTGCCGAGCCTGCCCGCGCCCGCCGTCTGGGACGAGATCCAAAGCGACGCCGGCAACTGCATGGGCCGGGCTTGTCCCGCGTATCAACGATGCCACTATTACGCCGCCCGGCGACGGGTGCAGCATGCCCAGGTACTCGTCGTCAATCACGCCCTCTTTTTTTCCGACCTGGCCCTGCGGCGAAGCGGCGCGAGCCTCCTCCCCCGGTACGACGTCGTGATCTTCGACGAGGCCCACATGGTGGAGGGCGTGGCCAGCGACCACCTCGGCATCGGCATCTCGAGCGCGGCCGTCGAGCGGGTGCTTTCCAAGCTCTACAACGAGCGGACGCACCGCGGCCTTCTAGTCCACTACTCGATGGACGATCTCGAGACCGATGTGCTGCGATGCCGGCGGGCCGCTGAGGATTTTTTCGCCACGGTGCGGGCGCAGGTGGCGGGCCGGGGCGATCCGCCGTGGCGCGTGCCGCAGCCGCGGCTGGTGCCCGATTCCCTCGGTGATCCGCTGCTGCGTCTGGCCCGCTCGCTCCGGACCGCGGCGGATGGCATCTCCAATCAGGCCGAGCGGCATGACTTTCTGTCGCTGGCCGATCGGCTGACGGCCCAGGCCGGCGCCGTGCACGCATGGCTCGAGCAGAACGAGCCGGGGAGCGTGTGGTGGGTGGAGACGGCCCGCTCGCGGCGAGGCCGCGAGCGGATCACGCTGGCCAGCGCTCCGGTGGACGTGGGGGCCATGCTCAAGCGAGAACTCTTCGACAAGGTCGGCACGGTGATCCTGGCCAGTGCCACGGTGGCCGTGGGCGCGACGCCGGAGGAGCAGCCGGATGACGAAGCGACGCCCTCCGATCCCTTCGCCTACTTTCGCACCCGGCTTGGTCTTCGCGAGGCGGTCTCCAAACAACTCGGCAGTCCCTTCGACTATGCCGAGCAGGCCCGGCTCATCCTCGTGGACCGGCTGCCCGATCCGTCCGATCGGAACGCCTACGACGCGTCCGTCGTCGCGATGATCAGGCGGTATGTCGAGCGCAGCGGCGGCCGCGCGATGGTGCTCTTCACGAGCCATGCGTCGCTGGCCAAGGCGTCGGCCGATCTCGTGGGCTGGTGCGCCCGAAAAAACCTGCGTCTGGTGAGCCAGGCCGACGGCCTCTCGCGGCAGCAGATGCTGGCCGATTTTCGGGAGGGGCCCGCCAGCGTGCTGCTCGGCACCGACGGCTTCTGGCAGGGGATCGACCTGCCGGGCGAGCAGCTCGTGAATGTGATCATCACGAAACTTCCCTTCGCCGTGCCCGACCGACCATTGGTCGCCGCGCGGATCGACGCCATCAAGGCAGCCGGTGGCAACGCGTTTCGCGACTACCAGCTGCCGGAGGCGGTGCTCAAGCTGAAGCAGGGATTCGGCCGACTGATCCGCACGCACTCGGATCGTGGCACCGTGGTGATTCTCGATCCGCGGCCGTGTGTTTCTGGAGAGCCTGCCGCCGGCCCGGCTGGAGATCGATTCCTTCACCGAGCCGGAGTGGGAATGACATCGCTGGAAGACGTGCGTTTGGCCGACCGATCCTTTCCGGGGCGCGGATGGCGGACGACCTCCACGTCGTTTGGCTGCGGGACGCCGGGCGTGCTGCGGCCAGCGACGATGATTTTTTCAAAAAGGGCCTGTATGCGGAGGAGGCGTTCGGGCTCGGTCGCGGCGCGGTTGGTCGTTTCGCCGAGGTCGGCAGACAGGTCATAGAGTTGGACGGGCTGGACCGTGTCGCCGTCCTTGCTCCAGCCACCGGAGCCAGGGCCGGCGATGTACTTCCACGATCCGACCCGCACGGCCGGCATGCCTTTCATGGCGCAACTGACGGCATGCTCCCGGATGGGCTGGCTGCCACCGATGAGAAGCGGCATGAGGCTCACGCTGTCTTCGCCTGCCGTATCGGGCAGGTTCACGCCGACGGCGTCGGCGAACGTCGCCATGAGATCGGCCTGATGGACGAGTTGGTCGCAGACGCTGCCCGGCTTCACCATGCCGGGCCAGCGCACGATGAAGGGCACGCGGTGCCCCCCTTCCCAGGCATCCCCCTTGTAGCCACGGAGCGGGCCGCTGGGAAAGTGACCACGGGCCTCCAGGTCCTTGGCGCCGACGTATGGGGCGAAGCCATTATCACTGGTGAAAACGACGAGCGTGTCGTTGGCGGCGCCGGCCTGGTGGAGTGCGGCGAGGATGTCGCCGACAACGGCGTCGGTTTCCATGATCAGATCGGCACAGGCGTTCTCGAGGCCACTTTTCCCCTTCCACCGGTCGCTCACGGCCAGCGGCGTGTGGGGGGACGTGAGCGGTAGGTAGAGCAGGAACGGCTCAGGCCGCGCCGCCGCCGCCGCGATGAAGCCGACCGCACGGTCGCGCAGGGCAGGCAGCACCGCTTCGAGGCTCCAGTCCGTGAGAGCCGGCCCTTGCGTGCTGGCCCGGTGGTGCAGGAAGTCGGCGGCCGGCAGGAGCGTGGTCGGTATGCCGACGGTCCGGTCATGGTCGATAAAACAGAACGGTGGCCAATTGGGCACGTCCGTGCCGAAGTAGGCGTCGAACCCGCGCGTCGTTGGACCACCGCCGATCGGCGACGAAAAGATCCGCTGCCACGCCTCGCGATGGGCAGCGGTGACATCGTCCGGTCCGAGCCGGGGTCGCCCCTTGGCGTTCTGTGCGAGGAGGGCTTCGTCGCCGGGTTCGAGCGGCCAGTTCCAGCCGAGGTGCCATTTGCCGATGCAGGCCGTCTGGTAGCCACGCTGTTTGGCGAGCGTGGCGATCGTCGCGCGGTCTGCCGGAATGAGCGGTTCTTCCCACACTCCGACGATGCCCGCCTGCAGTCGGCTGCGCCAATGGTAGCGGCCGGTCAGCAGCGTGTACCGCGACGGCGAGCAGACGCCGGATGACGCATGTCCGTCGGTGAATCGCATGCCTTCTGCGGCGAGTCGGTCGATGTGGGGCGTGGGGATCCGGCCGCGATCGGGGTTGTAACACCGTACGTCGCCGTAGCCGAGGTCGTCGGCGCAGATCACGACGACGTTGGGCGGGCGGCCCGCGCTTTCCCGGGCGTGGGCTCCGGCGGGCAGCAGGGCCAACAAACAGGCGATTTGTCGGCCGCAGTGCTTCGGAAAGTTCACGGTGCAGGACTCCGGTGTCAATGATCCTACCCACCGGCTGAGGCGTCCGCGAAACCCAATAGACCGGGTGCCCGTTGAAGGTTCATCCTGAGTGCCGATCGGCCGTAGGACACGACGGAAGGATATCGCATGCGAATCAGGGCTCCCCATTCCCATCGGCGGATCCTCGTGGCGGCGTGCCTGATGGCCGCCGGCGTCGCCCTCCAGTCTCCACCGGCGCTGGCTGAGGGAGTGCGGAAGCCGTCGCTGGCGGACGCGATCCGGGCGAACGTCTACGCCGACAACTGGTTCATGCTCTATGTCAATGGCCAGCTGGTCGCCGTCGATTCGATCGCGTTCATTCCGCACAACGTCGTTTCGGTCGATATCCTGCCGTCCTATCCGATGACGATCGCCGTGCTGGCGAAGGACAACGCCGATGCGAACACGGGCATGGAATATGCCAATACCAACATCGGAGACGGGGGATTCGTCCTGAAGTTCGGGGATGGCACGGTGACGAGCGCCGCATGGAAAGCGAAGTGCTTTTCGCACGGGCCCGTGGATGGCGACACGCGGTCCCCGCGAGTCGTCAATACGCCGGTTCCAGCAGACTGGTTTGCCGTCGACTTCGACGATACGGACTGGCAACCGGCGCGGGAATACACGGAGCAGGAGATCGGGCCCAAGCAGCCCTACTACGATGCCGACTTCGGGGGCGCGCGGTTCATCTGGTCCGACGATCTGAAACTCGACAATACGGTCATTTTTCGGCATACGGTCGCGCGGCCACCGGACGGTAAGGAGCGGCCCGATTTCAAGAATCTGAACGATGTCGTGCCCAGCGGGCCGCCGCAGGGTGGCGGCCGTCGTCCGTCCGGCCCGCGGCCACCCCGGGGAGGCTCCCGATGAATGTGTGCCACGTCGTCGCGGTGCCGCTCGTCGCCGCCCTCTTCCTGGGTGGCGTCGTGTGCGGTGCCGAACGCCCAAACATCATCCTCATGCTCGCCGACGATCAGGGCTGGGACGGGCTCTCGGTCGAGATGGCGCCGGGCGTGGCTGGCTCCCGTGGTGCGATCTACCACACGCCGAACCTGGAGCGGCTGGCCGCCCAGGGGATGCGGTTCTCCAACGCCTACGCGCCCGCTCCCGTCTGTTCCCCCACCCGGATCAGCCTGCAAACGGGCCGCAGCCCGGCGGCCCTGCACTGGACGAAGGCCGCGCCGCCCGAGCCGGGGCACCGGCTGCTCGAACCGAGGTTGATCAAACAGATCGCGGACGGTGAGACCACGATCGGCGAGACGCTGCAGGCGGCGGGCTACGCGACGGCCCACTATGGAAAGTGGCATATTTCCGGTGGCGGCCCCGGTCGGCACGGGTACGACGAGCACGATGGCGACACCGGCAACGAGCAGGCCTCCACGTTCACCGATCCCAATCCCGTGGACATCTTCGGCATGGCGGAACGTGCCGAGGCGTTCATGGCCAGGAGCAAACAGCAGGGCAAGCCGTTCTTCATCCAGCTTTCCTGGAACGCTCTGCACGCTTCGGGAAATGCCTCGCAGGCGATGCTGGCAAAGTATGAACGACAGCTTGGCACCACGGACCGACGGATGACGGTTGCCGCCATCACCGAGGACTTGGACGCCGGCGTCGGGCGGGTGCTTGCGGCGATCGATCGCCTCGGTCTCGCCGACACGACCTTCGTGATCTACACGTCGGACAACGGATCCGGAGGATCCGGCGGGAAGGCCGGCAGCCGGGAAGGCGGTCGGGCCGCGGGATTGAGCGGCGGCAAGGGATCGGTGTGGGAGGGAGGCATCCGGGTGCCCTTCATCATGCGCGGGCCCGGAGTTGCCGCGAATGCATGGTGCCACGTGCCGATCGTGGGCTACGACCTCTTTCCAACGTTCTGCGACTGGGCCGACGTGCCACCGACGGCTCGGCCGAAGCTGCTCGAGGGGGGCAGCATCGTGGAGCTTGTCGCCCATGGTGGCCGAGGAAGCGTTGTGCGACCGCGGGAGGGGATCGTGTTCCACTTTCCGCACTACCAGAGCGGCCACGCCCCCCATTCGGCGATTCGTGTCGGCGGACTGAAACTCGTCAGGTTCTACGAAGACGAGAGCGTCAGACTCTTCGACCTCGACGCCGACTTGGGCGAACGGGATGACCTGGCGGGCAGTCGGCCGGCCGACACCGCACGGCTGCGGGAACAGCTCGAGCAGTACCTGGCCGACGTGCAGGCGCAGATGCCGACGAAGAACCCGCAGTTCGACCCGCAGGCGGCTCCCGGCGAGCAGCGTGATGGGGAGGGGGGCCGCCAGGGAGGTGGCAGGAAGGGCGACCGGCAGGGCAAGCGGAGGGCTGCATGAACATTGCGGCGACTCGTCTCCTGCCGATCATCGTCATGGGGGTCGCGGCGACCGTCGCTCTGCGCGACGCCTCGGCCCATCCATGGCACCGTCACCGGGATGACGACGCGGAGGCGTCAACCGACCATGATGGGCAGGCCTCGACCAACCAGCCGCGGCCGGCGGATCCTCACCTGATCCTCGTTGCGGCCCCGCGGAAGGCCGCGCATGCCGAGGGGGATATCGCGAACGCGTTTGCCCCGTTCGAGCAACGCGGGGCCGTCGCCACCCGCCGCGACGCGACGTGGTTCTACGTCGAGTCGAACGGCATGCCCGATCACCCGCTCATGGTGGGCATCCGCAGTTGGCAGCAGCAGGTGCCGTTGCCGCAGCCCTACACCGGAGACAACGCCTGGCAGATACCGCTCCATCCGGTGCGGGCGAAGGAGCCGGCCTCCACGAAGGATCGTTTTCTCCGGGGGGCGATCGCGCTGGCGGTCAACGGGATTCCGATTTTCAACCCGCTCAACAACCGTGGCGAGGATGCCTTCGCGATCGGCGAATTGGATGAATACGGCGGCCACTGCGGCCGGGCCGACGACTATCACTATCACGTCGCGCCCGTGCACCTTGAAAAAGTGGTCGGCAAGGGAATGCCGATCGCCTATGCGCTCGACGGCTATCCCGTCTATGGATCCACCGAACCCGACGGCGCGCCGATGCGGCCGCTCGACGCCCTCGGCGGCCATGACGACGGCGACGGCGGCTACCACTACCACGCGATGAAGACGTACCCATACCTGATCGGTGGGTTTCGCGGGGAGGTCGTCGAGCGGGATGGCCAGGTCGAACCGCAGCCACAGGCGCGGCCGGTCCGACCGGCACTGGGGCCGCTCAGGGGAGCCACGATCGTGGGGTTCTCGTCGCCCGCTGCCGACACTCGGAAGGTGGTCTATGAGGTCGGCGGGCGGAAAGGCTCGGTCGAGTACACGGTCGCGGCTGACGGCTCGGCGAACTTCGTGTTCACCGACCCGTCCGGCCGGACGACGAGGGAGTCGTACGCGACAAGGAACCGCGGCGGTGGTGGACCGGGTGGTGGACCGCCACGGCCCGGGCGGGGCCCCCAGGGAAGGGGCCGGGAGCCGCAGCCGCCGGGCAAGGGGCCGAGGCCGGGGGCACCGCGGGATACGTCGGCCGCCGTCGATCGAGCCTCGTCACCGGCGCGGATCGCAGCGCGGGAGATCGCCGTGACGAGTTCAGCGATCCGCCCGGGAGAACTCCTGCCGGCCGAATTCACGTGCGACGGCGCCGGACTCTCGCCACCGATCGAATGGCAGGCCGGCCCTGCCGGCACGACGTCCTACGCGGTCACGCTCTGGCATGAGACGCCCGATGGAGTGAAGTCGTATTGGGTGATCTACGACATCCCGGCGAACGTCACCCAGTTGCCGAAGGATTCACAGTCGATCGGCACGTTGGGGCTCAATGACAAGGGCCGCGCGGGGTATGAGCCGATGTGCTCCAAGGGGCCCGGGCGCAAGGACTATCACATCACCGTCTACGCCCTGTCCGCCCGGCCGCAGTTGCGGCCGGAGGCTGCCACGCGAGAGAGGCTCCTCGAAGCGATCGCGGCCAGTGCGTTGGCGGAAGGGACACTCACCTATGCGTACGAACGAACGGTGAAGCCGTGACGAACGTGGCCAGAGCGATGCTCCTCGTCGTTCTCGCACTGGGAGTGCGGCCGGCCACTGCCGCCCACGGCCCGCCGAATTTCATCGTCATCCTCATGGACGACATGGGCTGGCGGGACGTCGGTTTCATGGGGAACACGTTTGTGGAGACACCGCACATCGACCAGTTGGCCAAGACAGGCATGGTGTTCTCCCAGGCCTACGCGAGCGCGCCCAACTGCGCGCCGACCCGCGCCTGCCTCCTGTCGGGGCAGGTCACGCCCCGGCACGGCATTTATACGGTCGTCGATCCACGGCAGCCGGCGGGGTCGCCCTGGCACAAGCTCGTGGCCGCCCACAGTGAGTCGGAACTGGTAACGGAGGTGGTGACGCTCCCGGAGGCCCTGAAGCCGAGCGGGTACGCCACCGGGTTCTTCGGCATGTGGAACCTGGGCCGCGGCCGGACCGGGCCGCGCACGCCCGGCGGTCAGGGCTTCGACACCGTTATCTTTCCGGAGAACCTCGGCTTCGGCAAAGACGCCTACTTCGACGGCGAGGGTCATTACCTGAGCGACCGGCTCGCCGACGAAGTGCTCTCCTTCATCGGGCAAAACCGGGAACGCCCCTTCTTCGTGTACCT
>CAZONY010000005.1:14910-22548 GCA_964581215.1 uncultured Chitinophagaceae bacterium
ATGTTCTGGCACTTTCCCTGCTATGTCGGCAAGGCAACGCCGTCGAGCGCGGTGCGCGAGGGGGATTTCAAGCTGATCGAGTTTTTCGAGGATGGTGGCTCCGTGGAGCTCTATAACCTCCGGGACGATCCGGGCGAACAACGGAACCTCGCCCGGAGCCTGCCCGCCAAGGCGCAGGCTCTGGCGGCGGCCCTGCATGCGTGGCACGACGAGACGGGGGCCGCGATCCCGCGGGCGATCAATCCCGCCTACGATCCGCAGGCGGACCGCCCGCGTGGCGGACAGGGGGCCGGAGGTGGCGCCGGCGGAAACCAGCCGAAGGGCAGGAAGCGAGGCAATCGCGACCAGGGCCGGTAGCGGGCACGCAGGATCGCTACTTCACGAGGAGCAGTTCCGCCCAGGTCGTCGGGTCGCTGTCCCAGGGATACTCGGGCGGCGCGAAGCACGGCACCTGGCCGAGTCGGCGGTCGATGAGCGCGGCGAAAAACCCCAGCCGCGGCATCTCGAGCGGATCCCAGCCCGGCAGCGCCGGGGCCGAGATGAAAGCCCTGATCTCCCAGCCGTCATTCGTGAGCGTGCTTTCCATCGGAATCGCACCGGCCGGAAGTTCGGCCGGCATCTCGCTCGTCCGCGGGATCACGGCCGGCACGGCCACGGGCTTGTCGGCGGTGCGGCCGCCCCCCGATGGCAGCAGCGCGAGGCGCCGACAAAACCGGCCGGCGCGATGGCTTTCCCCGGTGGGCCGCGTCGCGATCCACAGGTGCAGGCCGTCGCTGTCCTCGGGCTTCGTCGGCTGACACCAACGGACTCCGCCCACGCCCCGCGCCGCCCCCCGCACGGCCAGCCCTTCCTCGCTCCAGGCCAGCCAGATGTCGAGCACGTCGGGCACGCCGGCCACGGCCGCCAGCGACGGGAGCCGACACGCCTCGTCGAGATCCCATGCCTTGGGCGGCCAGAGAACCTTCCGCCTCCGGCAGGGGAGCCGGAACGTGAACAGAGCGGCGGGGTTGACGAGTGGGGTCATGTGGGGTGCTCCAAACCGTGAACTATACTAGAGCGTGCCCGGCATGGGGCTGCGACAGACAGATCGAAACCACGAGCCAAAGGCCGGGAAAGCCGAGAGCCGATGCGTGTCCTGTTCGTAGCCAGCGAGGCGACCCCCTTTGCCAAGACCGGTGGTCTGGCCGACGTGGCCGGAGCCCTGCCGACGGCACTGGCGCGGCTGGGGTGTGACATCACGCTCGTGATCCCCGCCTACCGTGACGCGCTCGTGCAGGCGGCAGCGCACGGCCTGCCGATCGAGCCCGTCGGCCCGGTGTTCGACGTGCCGATCGGCACGTTGCGCCACGAGGCGCACGTCTTTCGCAGCCACCTGCCCGCGCGCGGCGGCGGGCCCGGGCCGACCGTGCTGCTCGTCGCCAACGGGCATTGTTTCGACCGTTCGACTCTCTATGGGGGGCCGGTCGATTACCCCGATAACGCCGAGCGATTCACGTTTTTTTCGCGCGCCGTCATGGAGCTGGCCTGCCGGCAGGAGCGTCCCTTCGATGTCATCCACTGCCATGACTGGCAGACGGGACTCGTGCCGGCCTATCAGAAACTGCTCTACCCGTCGTGGCCGATGGTCGGCCGCGCCAAGACCGTGATGACGATCCACAACATGGCCTACCAGGGGTTGTTCTGGCACTGGGACATGCTGCTCACCGGCCTCGACTGGAAGTATTTCAACTGGGAGCAGATGGAGTTTTACGGTCAGCTGAACCTCCTCAAGACCGGGATCGTGTTCGCCGACGCGATCACCACCGTGAGCCCGACGTATGCCCGCGAGATTCAGTCGGCTCCCGGCGGCTGTGGGCTCGAGGGCGTGCTTGCCACGCGGAGCGACGTACTCACCGGCATCGTCAACGGGATCGACATCGACCTCTGGAACCCGCAGACCGATCCGCACATCCCGCGGCCCTACTCGGCCGAGTCGTACGAGGAGGGAAAGTATGCCGCGAAGGTGGCGCTGGCGGCGCGGCTCGGTCGCGCCGCCCCCGACCCCCGACCCCTCATCGCCTTCGTCGGCCGGCTGGCCGAACAGAAGGGGGTCGATCTCGTGATCGAACTGCTGGGGCGGCTGGGAGGAACGGGGCGGGCCCACTTCGTCGTGCTGGGAACGGGCGACAACGGGATCGAGGAGGCGCTCCGCCGGGCGGCGGCGGCGTTCCCGGGCACGATCGACGTCGTCATCGGCTTCAACGAGGGATTGGCCCACCTCGTGCAGGCGGCGGCCGACATGATGCTCGTGCCCAGCCGCTACGAGCCCTGCGGACTCACGCAGCTCTACGCGATGCGGTATGGGGCGATCCCGATCGTGCGGGCCACCGGTGGGCTCGTCGATACGGTCGTGGATGCCACGCCTGAGACGCGGCGGGCCGGCACGGGGAGCGGCTTCGTCTTCGAGGCCTTCGACGCCGCGGCGCTGGAACACGCGGTCGGGCGAGCGATCGAGGCGCATGCCGACGCCGAGGCCTGGAAGGGCCTCGTGCAGCGGGTGATGCGGCAGGATTGGTCATGGGATGCGAGCGCCCGCGAATACCTGGCGCTCTATGACCGCACGGTGCGGCGGTAAGCCCCGCCCGCGGCATGCCCGCCGGGGCCTGCGTTCGGATTCCCATCCGACCGACAGGCGTCGGCGTGGCAAATGGGGCAAGGTGGCATGCACTCTTCGGGCCGAAGAGACATAGGCGGATGCATCGGAGGCCATGCGACCGATACATCCGTCATGAAACTCCATCGGCTCGTCCTCGGCGGTATTGCGTTGGCCTCCATGACGCTGGTGACTGCCGTGCAGGTGGTCGCCGGCGATTTTCCGCGTGTGTTCCATTGCCCGTCCTGCGGCTGTGGGGCCGGGGGATCGCCCTACGGCAACACCGGCTGTGGACCACGGTATTGGGGAGCCGTGCCCGACGAGGGATGGTGTCCGGATCCGTGCGACCGGTGCGCCCGCTGGCGCGGCTGCCCGAGCGGGATGCCTGGGCTCGACATGCTCGCCCCCTGGCAACTGCCGCCCGGCCGCGGCTTCATGAGACCCGAGCAGGTCGGCTACGACACCCGTCGCTCGTGCGACCCATGCCAGGGCGGGCCGCGGTAAGCCTGCGCCACAGTCAGGCGAGGTAGGTGGCCGCAAAGGTGATCTCGTCGCCCCGGTTTCTGCAGGCCTCGCGGAGGACGTCGAGCGCGTCCCCGGCCACGGCGAGATCGACCAGCGATGGCAGCATGCCGGCCGCCTGAAACAGGCTCGGCACGCCGTGGGCGGTCGGCCGCTCGAGGGCCGCCTGCAACGCCTCGGCCGGCCTGCCGAGGCGCCAGAGCACATAGACAAGCACGTCGGTCGGTAGCGTGTTGCCATCGTCATCCCGGGCGGCGGCACGTCGAAAAAACGAGACGGCCTCGTCGATCTCGCGGCCGAGCAGAGCGGCGTAAAACAGTCGCGAGGCCGGGCCGACATCCTCGAACGGCGGCTCGCCGGGATAGGTCACCGCCTCCGGCAGCCGGTCGGCGTAGACGGCCAGTTCCCAGGCCCTTTCGAGCACGGGGCGATCGATGCAGATTCGGGCGATCCGCAGCACCGAGTGCAGGTGCGAGACATCGCAATGGAAGCTCGGATCCCCCTTCAGGCCGCCCGCCGCAGCGAGCAGCGCGACGAGCGACGTCGCCGCGGTGCGCTGTTCCGGAGCCGCGAGGCCGCGGCGGCCCAGATCGGCCGCGAGCGACGTGAAGACCTCGTGATGGAGGTGCTCGACGAGGACGGCCGCCGGGCCCCGTTGCCGTGCCGCCGGCAGCCTGGCTACGGCCTGGTCGTAGGCCGTGATCGCGTTGCACGTGCCCTGTGATTCGATCACAACACGGATACCGAGGGCAGGGTCGACGCCCTCCCATAGGGCCACGTGGACGATTTCCTGGAGGCGTAGCCCGGCGGCCTCGTCATCCTGCAGCGGCCCGCCGGCCAACGAGGCGAGCCGCCGCGACACCTCCGCAGGTTCAGCGGCTGCCCGCAGGTACATCCAGCCCGCGGCCACTTGCCCTTCGTCGAGCAGCGGCCAGCCCACCTCGCGGCATGCAGCGAGCGACCGTTCGTCGAGCCGGTCGCGGGTGGCGTCGTCGAGCGTGCCGAGATCGCCCGTCGGCGGCAGTCCGAGGGCCGCGCGGGCCTCGAGGAGCCGCAGATCGAAGAGCGCGTGCCAGCGGCCACGTGCTTTCAAGGACGTGGCGAGCGTGGCGAGCATCGCCGTGGTGCCATGCGCCGCGGCGGTGGTGGCGAGCGTGTCGAAGATGTTGGTCATGAGCGGGTCGGCGACGGCGCGGAAGCTTGTCGCAGCGTTTCATACGCCAGCACGGCGGCGGTCGCCGCGACATTGAGGCTGTCGGCCCGGCCCAGCATCGGAAGCCGGATCGTCTCGAAGCGGATCTGGCCGGCGCCGGCCGCCTCGCGCCACGCGGTCGAAAGGCCGTGGGCTTCGCTTCCCAGCACGATCGCCGTCGGCCCCGTCAGCGTCGCCTCGTGCCAGGGATGCGCACCGTCGGGCGTGGCCGCGATCACCCGCCGCCCGGCCGCGGCACACCAGGCGATGGCCTCCGCGGACGACCCGACGGCCAGCGGCACCGTGAACACCGTGCCGAGGCTCGCACGGATCGCGGCCGGATTGGCCGGATCAGTGCCGGGGCCGCAGGCGATCACGCCGGCCAGACCGGCCGCATCGACGGTGCGGAGAATGGCCCCGAGGTTGCCGGGCTTTTCCACGCCCTCGACCACCAGCACCGGCCGGTCGGTGGCAACGGCGAAGGCCGCGAGCGGCCGCGGGGCGAAGCGCACCACGGCCATGATGCCCTCGTTGCGGTTCCCGAAGGCGATCTTTTCGAACGGGCGACGCGCGACCCGGAGGAGCTCGGCACCGCGGGAGGCGAGGGATTCGAGGAGCGTCTGGCGGCCGGCGTCGGCGGCGCCGTCGGCATCGACGAAGACCTCGACGATCTCGATGTCGGCTTCCGCGGCTCGGGCCAGTTCTCGGCGGCCATCGACGAGCGTGAGGCCCGTGTCACGCCGCGCAGCGGCGTCGCGCAGGCCTGCCGCGCGCTTCACGCGCGGGTTGGCCGGGCTTGTGATCACGTCAGGGAATGTCGTCATGGTGAGCGTGCCGCGCGTAGTCGCCGAGGATGCACTGCCGGCCGGAGGCGTCGGTGCAGGCCAGCGGGCCGGCATCGCAGGCGGAGAGGCCAAAGGCGTCTGCCAGTGTGTCGCGCAGCCGCCTCTGATGCCAGCCGGGTGAATGGCACGTGAGCAGGATCGGCCCCGACCGGCTGCTGGAGCCTGATGGCTCCAGCAGCGTGGCGAGCTCGGCCAGCAACGGCTCGAGGTCACGGTCGATCGAAAAGGCCTGTCCCTTCGGGCCGTGGCCCCACGACGGCGGGTCGAGGACGACGCCGTCATAGGCGGCGCCGCGGCGCACTTCCCGGGCCACGAACGCCCGGGCATCGTCGCAGATCCAGCGGATTGGTGCCGCGTCACACCCGGAAGCCTTCGCGTTGCGGCGGGCGAGCGCGGTTGCCTGCTTTGAGGCATCGACGTGCACCACGTCGGCCCCGGCGGCGGCGAGGGCGAGCGTGGCGGCGCCCGAGTGGGCAAACAAGGAAAGCATCCGGCAGCCACGTGGCGTGACGCGGAACAGCCACTGCCACTGCGGCACCTGTTCCAGGAAGATCCCAATCTGACCGGACGGGGCAGGCCGGACCTCGAGCGAGATGGCCGGTGCCTCCGCTTCCGCGGTCAAGGAAATGACGGCCAGCCACGGGTCGGGCAGTGGTCCGGCGAACCGCCACCCGCCGTCGCGATCGAAGGTGGCCACGGCTTCTTTCCACGCCACCGGGAGCTGTCGCGCCGGCAGCCGCTCATGCACGAGCGGGCGATCGACGAGCACGCCGCCGATGGCCTCCAGCCGCCGGCCGGCGGCGCTCCCGGCGACCGTCCCGAAATCGACGAGCGCGGGGCCGCGAAACCTTGGCTGGGCCGGACCGTTCATTGTTCGACAGCATACGACAGGGGTTTGGTTCGCGGGTTGACGCCTGCTCCCCTCTCGCAAAAACACGGGAGAAAGACAATGAAAACCATGTGGAAATGGCTCGCTGTGGCCGCCTGCGGCGTCGGCCTGCTGTGGGCAACGGACCGGTTTCGGTTCGTGACCGCTTCAGAGGCCGCGCCGGCGTATGGGAGTGGTGACCTCGGCGACAAGATCGATCGCTTGGCCGAAAAGCTCGACCGGCTGCTCAACCGTATGGATGGACGGGCAGGGCGGGGTGGCCCATCCCGCGGCGACCACGATGGCCCGCCGCACCACAAACCTGCCGATCATGATCATGGTCCGCACCGTGGCCGCGACCACCATGCCGACCGTGGGCCCGGCACGATGCCCGGCGGACGCCCTGCGTGGGGTGGCCCTCCCGGTGGACCGCGGGGCGGCATGCCGCCGGAGATGCGGGAGCGGTTCGAGCAGGCGCGCGGTGCCATGCAGGAGCGGATGGAAAAGGCGCGTGAGCGGTTTCAGCAACTGGAGGAGCGCGTCAAGAGCCTGGAAACCGAGGTCGAACGTCTGAAGACGTCGCGGCAGGGTTGACGTAATCCCACGGCGATCTGGCGTGAGGCGGCCCCTAGCGGTGGCGTTTCTTCCGCCGCCGGGGCTGCTTCACGGCCCGATCTTCGTCTTCCGGCTCCGCTTCCTCGCCTTCGCCCGGCACCACCTGCGGCACGATGATGCAGTTGTCGCCGAGGTCGAGGTCATCGTCCTCCTCCTCGATCGGCCGGCCGCGGTCGTCGAGCTTCACGTCGGCCTCGGCTGTCTTCTTCTTGGCGACGGCCAACAACTGTTCGTAGAGCTTCGCCCGGTCCACACCGTTGATCACGGAGACGGCGGTGGCCACCTCGCCGAGGTAGCGGAGGAAAATGCTCCGCCGCTGGCCTTCCTGCGCCACGCGGAGACGCCGCCGCATGTACATGCCGAGTTTGCGGCCCACCGCCTGCAGGGCCAGCCGGATCTCCTTTTGGATCTCCGGATAGTGGGCGATCGCCTCCTTCGACTCGCTCGTGAAGGGCACCCACACGCTCGCGACGTGCACCATGACCGTCACCGGACCCGAGGGGAGACTGCCACGGGACTGCGACAGGCCGTAGGACCGCCAATTTGTCGACGTGATCGTCTGCGTGACCGCGCATGCGGCGGGCTGAAACTGGAGCGGCACCCTGTTGGCATACCGCAGGACGTTCATCGATTGCCCCTCGTCGGCGCTGACATGCTGCATCGCCTCGTGGAGCGCGTCGAGCTGCTGCTTCTTGAGCTTTGCCGGGGATTGCCGCGGGGCGAGCTGGGCCTCGGCGAGAATCTTGTCGGCTCCCTCGGATCCCACGCCGGAAAACGTCGTGGTGAGGAATTGCCGCAGACTGCGGGCATCGCTTTCCGCGGCCAGTTCGCCGAGCGCCTCGCGGCTGATCCGCTGGGATGACACCCCGCCGCCGTAGGCGAGCGCCGCCTCGATGAGGAAGGGATTGCCGCGGTAGACGGAGGGGGGGCGGGTGGCCGCCGTGAAGAACTCGCCGGGCACCAC
>CAZONY010000005.1:22558-23198 GCA_964581215.1 uncultured Chitinophagaceae bacterium
CGGCCAGCAGTCGCTGCTCGCCGATCGGCACGATGCAGTCGGTGGCCGGGGGGGGGATTTTCGTGTCCTGGACGGCCTTGAAGAGCGCGTCCGCCTCGCCACGACCGAGTTTGCCCGTGGTCACGCGCGTCGAGAGCTTCGCCGCGTCGCAGATTTTCTTGGCCGTGCCGTGCGACACGCGCGAGAACGACTGCGTGAGAAACTGGGCGAGGGTGAGCTTGGGCTGCTCCTGGAGCATCGTCACCAGGCGACCGAGTTCGACGCCGTAGGGATGGGGCTTGATCTCCTTGGGCTCGGGGGGCAGATCGTCGCTGCCACGCTCGAGAACTCGTTCCTGGCCGTCGGGGCCCTGGAAGTGGATGCGGGCGTGCGGGTTGGAGATCGCCGTCTGCTCCAGATACTCCTCGACGCTGCCGCGGCCCCGCTGGAACTTGGCTTCCATCTCGATCGTCACACGGGTGCCGTGGTCGATCGGCTCGCCACGGTCGTTCTCCGCCACCCACTCGATCGAGTGCTTCTTCATGAGCTCCGCGCCGCCCTTGCCGGCCGGAACATCGACACCCTCTCCCTTGCCGTTCAAGATCTCGGGCTGGTTGGTCTTGGTGTCGATCCGCAGTTCGTAGTAATGGGCGGGATGCTT
>CAZONY010000006.1:0-18877 GCA_964581215.1 uncultured Chitinophagaceae bacterium
TTCCACATGATCGGCTGGCGGCTGGGCTGGGTGTGCGGCCACGAGAAGATCGTGCGGGCCTTCGCCGACGTGAAGGACAACTGCGACTCCGGGCAGTTCATGGCCATCCAGAAGGCCGGCGCCGCGGCCCTGGCCGACGCCGAGATCCCGCGGCGGGTCCGTGAGAAATACCGGCGTCGGCTGGAGAAGCTCGTGGGTGTGCTGCGGGCCGTCGGCTTCGACTGCGCGATGCCGGGCGGCACGTATTTCCTCTACACGAAGAGCCCGCGCGCCACCGGCGACCGCGAGTTCAAGACGGCCCAGGATGCGAGCCAGTTTCTCATCCACGATCTCTCGATCTCGACCGTGCCGTGGGACGACTGTGGCGCCTACCTGCGATTCTCGGCGACCTACGAGGCCGAGGACGAGGCGGCCGAGGATGAGCTGATGGCCGAAGCGTTCGCCCGGCTGTCGCGGGCGCGGCTGAAGTTCTAGGACCAGACCCCGAGGGAGGACCGATGATGCGTACCGTGCCCGCGGCCCTCGTCGTTTGCCTGTCCATAGGCGGCCTCCTGTTCCCGGCGACAGGCTGCGAGAAGAAACGCCCGCCGCGGATCGCCGCCCAGCTGGCCCAGGCGAACACCGTCGCCGAAGGTCCCCAACGGGCCACGGAGCTGCTGAGGGTGGCCCGCATCCAGCTGAAGGCCGGCGATACGACCGGGGCCCACGATTCGGTCGATGCCGCCCGCAAGCAGCTCAGCGGCCGCGGCGAAGGGGCGGCGCCCGGGCTGCTCGACGTGGCCCGTGCCTATCTCGGCATCGGCGACCGGAGAAAGGCTCGGGAAACGCTCGGCGAGATGACCGAGATCGCCAACGCGATCGAGGATGCCGGCCGCAAGGCCAAGCTCCTCGCCGATGCCGGCGCGCTTTTCGGGAACGTCGACAGCGGCCTGGCCGACCCCCAGCAGGCGAAGGATCTGCTCGGCAAGGCGACGGAACTGGCCGCCGACGTGGAGGATCGCTTCCGGGCCGAGGCGTTGGCCGTGGTGACGATGGGATACGTGAGCGGCGGCATGACGGACGAGGCCGCGGAGATGGTGGCCAAGCTGGAGGACTGCATCGACTCGCTCGACGAGCCACGGGCCAAGGCCGAGGCCCTCGCGGCGGCCGCGAGCGTGTATGCAAAGACGGGCGACGCCGGCAAGGCGAACAGCCTCCTCGAGAACGCGGCGAGCACGGCCAAGGGGATCGATCGTCCCGAGGGCAAAGCCTATGCCCTGCTGGCGGTGGCCAAGGCCAACGTGGCCAACGGCGACACGGCCACCGCCAAGGCCCTGCTCGACGAGGCCGAGCAGGCGGCCGGCCAGGTGGGTGACGCCGACGCCCAAGCCACCGCGCTGGCCACCGTCCGCACCGCGATGTCGCAGCTGGAGGGCCGGTGACGGGCGGGGCAGGCTCCAGCCTATCCAGGGATGTTCAGTCGCAGGCTGAAGCCTGCAGTCTGGTCACGCTCACTTGCCCGTGACCTTCTTGAGCGCCTCGAGCGCCCGCTTCCGCGCCTCCGCATGATCGACGATCGGCTCGGGGTAGTCCCGCGCCTGCACGTCCACCCACGTTCCCACGTAGGCGTCATCCGGGTCGAACTTCTCCGCCTGGCTCGTCGGGTTGAAGATCCGAAAGTAGGGGGCGGCGTCGGCCCCGCAGCCGGCGGCCCACTGCCAGCCGAGCGTGTTGGCGGCCAGATCCGCATCCACGAGCGTGTCCCAAAACCACTTCGCCCCCTCGAGCCAGGAGATTCGCAGATCCTTCACGAGGAAGCTGGCCACGATCATGCGCACGCGGTTGTGCATCCAGCCCGTCGCCCAGAGTTGCCGCATCCCGGCATCCACGATCGGGAAGCCGGTGCGGCCCCGCTGCCAGGCCCGCAGCCCCACCGGGTCGCTCGCCCAGGGAAACCGCGCGTAATCGGCCCGCAGCGGCGCGTCGGGCGTGTGCGGGAAGTGAAAGAGGAGGTGGTTGGCGAATTCCCGCCAGCCGAGTTCGCGGAGATACACCTCCGGGCTGCCGGCGATCTTCGCCGCCGGCTTGCCGCCGACGGCCTCACGGACCGCATGCCAGAGCCGCCGCGGTGAAAGCTCGCCGAAGTGGAGATGCGGGGAGAGGGCGCTCGTGCCGTCATGGTCGGGGCGATCGCGTTCGGTGCCGTAGCCGGCGAGCCCCCGTTCGAGGAACCGATCCATCCGCGCGGCGGCCCCCGCCTCGCCGGGCTTCCAGGTCGTGCGCATCGTGCCGGCCCAGTCGATCTTCGGCAGCAGGCCGAGGGACTCGATCGAGAGGCTCTTCAGCCGCTTCGTCGCCGGGGCCAGTTTTCGTGGCGCGGCCAGGGGTTCCGCTGGCTCCTCGCGCGCCAAGAGCGCCCGCCAGAAGGGCGTGAACACCTGGTAAGGCTTTCCTTCCTTGGTGGCCACGTGCATCGGCTCGAAGAGGAGCGAGCCGTTGAAGCTCTCGACCTGGAGGCCATCGGCGAGGAGGGCCTTCTTGATCGCCGTGTCGCGTTTGACGGCGGCCGGCTCGTAGCGACGGTTCCACGCCACGTGCGTCGCGGAGGCTTCCCTGGCGAGCGTGCGCAAGGCGTCGAGCGAGGGCCCCCGGCGGATCACGAGCGGGGCGCCGGCCTTCTGAAAGGCCGCCGTGAGCTTTTCGAGCGACTGGTGCAGCCACCAGCGGGACGCCGCCCCGGGCTCCCAGGGGGCCTCCTCCTCGGGGGCCCAGATGAACACGGGCACGACCGCCCCGCGGGCGGCCGCGGCCGCGAGCGCTGGATTGTCGTCGAGCCGCAGATCGTGCCGGAGCCAGAGGAGCGTGGTGGGCATGGGGTAGTTGTAGCCGGACGACCTAGAAAAACGCCTTCTTGAACAGTCCTTTGCCGCGAATTGTGAGAAACATGTTAGCCACGGGCAATCCGTTTTTCCGTTTCTTCGCTCTCTCCGTTCCTGATGGAAAACAAACGTAGTTTCCCGATGGTTAACCGATATCCTAAGGCATCATGGCGAGTCGATCGCTCACCATCCGATTTCGTCCCTGCCCGACACTCCGGTGTTCCCGCCTAGGCAGCGCGATAGCGGTTCCATCCACACCGATGAAAGGGAGCAATTCCCATGTCAACGCGCACCGCCCGTAGCGTGGACCGGACCGTCCAAAAGATGCTTCGGAAGATGGCAAGCCAGCCTGTCGCCCCATGCGTCAGCGGTGGATCGGCGGCAACGGCCGCTCATGCGTTGGCACAGATGGCCGAGATCCAGAAACGGATCGCGCGCGGAGACACCGACGGCGCCCAACTCCTCTCGGCGAAATTCGCGGAGTCACGTGCCGCCGCGGACGCGCCCGGGGCGGCCGTCCGCACGAACAATGAACAATCTCGCGCGGTGACGTCAGGCGGATCCAAAGCCATATGGGCTGCGATCGGCGGTGCCGCCGTCATGCTGATGGTGGCCGCCTTGATGTTTTTCACGGCGTCCGATAACCGCCACTCAATTTCTGGCACGATCATGCTGGATCGGCAGCCACTTCCGAACGTGGAGATTGCATTCCAGCTGAAGTCTGGCAACGGTGATCCGATCCGTGTTACCACCTCCGAACAAGGCACGTTCTCGATCGATGCCGTCCCAGCCGGTGACTATGCCATTTTTCTGTCACCGACGGAAACCTCCCCGAAGGTGCCGAAGAAATACTTGGCCCCTGAGTCAACACCGTTCCGCCTGAAGTTGACGAAGGATCGCTCCGACCTTCGCATGATCGCCTCGAGCGGCAAGCGAACGTAGGCCCGGTGCCAGGCTTTTACCGCCGCCGCCTCACGGTCGCCGGCCGTCCTCCCTGTCGATCGCCACGTGCCTGATTGGGCGCCCTTGGAGTCGTTCGGGGAAGATTCCGCGAACGACGCGGGCCTGGTTGATCACATCCACCACAGCCCGCTCTTTGCTTTCGCCAATCTTGTAGTTGCCGATCGGCGCTGCTTCATCCAGAGGCACGATCCACTCGGCTCGGCCCAGGCGAGGAACGATCAGATCGGCCGGATCCATCGCGGGATCGATCATGTATTGATATGGCCGTCCGTTGAGCGCACAGATGGAATCGCACACGAGGACGGGATCCTTCCAGCCATCTCGACACGCCCGCTGTCGGAGAAACTTGGCATAGGCCACGATCCCCTGCGGCTCTCCAGGCAGCCAGTACCGCTGCACCGCCGTGAGCACACCATCATGGTTGACGGACCGACACTCCCCTGATGCGGGATCGCAAAGATGGAAGCCCAGGAATTCGCTCTTCAGGTCGAGTTTCATCGTCCACGCGAAGTAAAACCCCTCGCGTGTCCACCCCACCTTTCCCGGAATCAGAAGATGGCGGAGCGGCAACACAAGTTGTACGACGAGCCATGCGATGCATCCGTAGGTCACCAGTGGCGAACAGCCGTGAGGCCCTACCTGCCCGGGCAACGCGCTGCCTTTCCGCCAGGCGAACCGACTCACCAGCGACGGAGGCAGGAACAGGACAACCGCGCCGATGCCAAGCCATGGGAAGATGCCGATATCAAACAGACACATGTTCGTAATGTGAAAACACAGCAGGAGCAGGACAGCCGGCCAACGCGTCGGAGGCCAGATCAAGGCCGGTACGACGAAGAGATCGAACAGCATCCCGGCCCACGCGAACACGACACCCGCCCAGTCCTGTCGCACGATGAATCCAAACACAGGGCTCTCCCACAGTTCCCATAGCTGGGCCCGCATCGGCTCGCCGCGCAGCCAGTCAGGATTGATCTTGGCGATCCCCCCAAAAACGTATGGAAAAGCCATTTGCACCGCCGGCCCCAACAACTGCCAACGCGGCACATGGCAGACGGTGATGCCAGGTCGCCACCATGCGTCGAGCGACCAGCGCCGATGCGCGTCACCGACCGCCAGCCAGCCGGCGAGGAGACAGATCAAGTAGAAGTGATTGTTGTAGTAGGCTCGGTCGGCGAAAAACGTATACGTGTAGCCGATAGCCAAAATCGCCGACGACAGCCGAAAACACAGGCCACACGCCACGGCGAGGGAGGCCAACGCAAGACCGGCATGGATGACCGTAGCCAGCCACTCGGGCACGAGAGGCACCCACTCCAGACCCATGTATGGGAATCGGATAGGCCGACTCGTGATCATCTCCACACGGCGCGACCAAAAGCCCACGAGTTCCGCGCAGATGAGGCTGCCGAATACGATTCGAAAGAGAGCCAACGTCGCGCTGTCAACCGGCTTCATCAGCCAATGGCCCAAGCGGTCCGAGAGCGTTTCTGACATGCTCGGGTGTTGGCCGCAGCCGCCTAGCGGATCAGGTCGTTGGTGTTGAGGGTGTACGGCACCAGCGCTCCGGAAGCATCGAAATATTGCTGCCAATCAGCGACTCCGCTGGAAACCGCCCCGGAGTCGGACGAGAGCAGTTGGCAGTAAACCCACGCGTCGATGCCGTTTCGCACGATCTTTACATGCCCGTCGCAGAACGTGACATTCACGGCCCCCGGATGGCGGGACGACGGGTACCGGACGCCCCAATCATCGAGGTCGGCGTTCCCGGGCACAGGCGATGGCAGCGGTCGCGTGTCCGCCGTGGCGTTGATGATCTGGATTTCGGTTCGCCATCCGCTCCCGATCGGCAAGGGATGGAGGATCGAGTGGTTTTCCAGGATGGCACCGCGCCGTTCCCGTGGCACACGCGGATTGGCCGCCCACGAGACATCCTTGGGCACCGCCGGGCCGGACCGCTCGGAAAGCATCATCGTCGTACTGGTGCCATCGGCGGCAAGATTCTTCACCCGCACCTTGCTTGCGGCGTAGATCGGACGGCTCGAATCGAAGAGGGGCGATGCTGACGTGTTGCCGACCGTATCGACGAATACGCCATCCGCCTCGTATTGCGATGCAGGAGAAGCACCCTCGTTGAGCACCTCGCAACCGGTTCCCGCATTGGCCGCGTAGGAGAGCAATGTGGGGTTGGTGACGTCGCCATGAGACGGACACCGAAAAGTCTGGATTCGTGATTTTGAAAGCTGGTCGGTTGAGGACTGCCCTGACGAGTAGGACGCATACCACTGGTAGATCATGTCCTCCTCGACGTGCGGAAGAATGGAGACCGTCCATGAAACGGCCGCCTCTTTTGGTTCCACCTCCGCCCGTGCCTCCGAATACGCGGAAACAGCGTTGCGCCATCCCGGCATCATTTGGCGACCATCGGCGTAAGCCATCATTCCGAGGGCGATTTGCTTGAGGTTATTGCCGCACGACGACCTCCTGGCCGACTCCCGTGCGATCTGGACGGCAGGAAATAACAGTCCCAAGAGAATGGCCGTTATGGCCACAACCACCAAAAGTTCGACGAGTGTCATCGCCGCGCGACGACAGAACCTGCCATCGCAGCAGTGCGGAAGATTACACGGCAGAACGCTGCAGCACACGTGATCCTCGAATGCAGGGCGAGGAATGAACACACCAAGGCAGGACGCCGTCAACCACGACACCATGACGGGTTCATGGGAGCAGGCACCGTGATTATCTCCGGTGGGGCGGAAGACAACAGCCGGATTTGTGTGAGGAATCGGTAAGCATCGCTCCGCGCGATGCGCCGGATCGTCATCTTTTCCTGCCCGTCGGCTCTTCCGCAGGACCGGTCGAAGCGTCGCCCTCGGATTCATTCCCAACCTGCTCCCGCGGCTCGGGAGCCGGAAACGCCCGGGATGGATCAAGCCCCGCTTCGCTGGCCTGCACCTTCAGGGTTTCCGACAGGGAGTCATAGGTCGCCCGCCGCAGCGTCTCGGGAGCCAACGCCCATATCCGGGCCCGCGTGAGGATCGGGAGGCTGGCCTGTTTCATCACGTTTTCAAAAGAGTTGTCAACAAGTTTTGGAAACTCGAGAAGCCTCGCCTCATCGAGCACGAAGGCCTCGCCCCGCTGTGCGGCTCCGTATCGCCGATCATAGGCCGATCGAGCGATGCGCATGAAGCGGCTGAAGACGACGAGATCACCCTTGGCAAGCCCTTGAAGAAGCGCCCGCTGGATCATCGCGTCGAGCATCTGTCGCAAATCGCTCGGATTCACGTTGGCCATTCCGGCAAATCGAATGGCTACGAAATTCTCGACGGTATCCGACAAGGCCGGTTCATCACCATATCCCTGCCGCGTTGCCAGATCCTTCAACGCCGTGAAATATCGCCCCGCCTCGGATTCATCGCCGTAGAGATACGCCAATACAGTCGCGAGGTCGAGAAACTTCTCGTAGGTTGCGAATAAATCGGCTTCTTCCGCGGTGCCGAATTCAGCGGCGGCGATTCCCTGTTCGGACGCCACCAAGGCAAACGCCTCCTGGATCGCCGTTTCGAATCGCCGGGCGAAGCGGGGATCAGGCAAAAGATCGACGCGGTTGGTGACTTCGTCGAATTCCACCCGTCCCGACCGCATGAGATTCATGAGCATGAGCAGGCGGCCCCGCACCAGCATCAGTTCGTTGATGTCCTCCCGCCGCTCGAGGCTGCGGGCCACGGCCACCCCCCGCTCAGACCAGTAGATTCCATGGGCATCAGGATGTCGCCAGTCGAGTGGTCCATACCGCTCCATCACCTCCACCATCGTCAGGGGATCCATACGATAATGATCCTCCAGGACGCGCCGCTGGAGGTGGGGTACCAAATGATCGAAAACCATCGCAGCCAGCTCGGGATCGGCCCGTATCGCCTCGATCAGTCGCCGATTCGTACCCTGTGGCAACGACACGTCGCCGAGCACAGGAGCGTCAAGCGAGGAAAGCCGCATCATCACACGGCCGAGCATCCGCAACAGATTCTCGTCGGGTTTGGCTCCGCACTCCGCCAACCGATCGATCACCCGACGAATTCCTGGAACCTGAGCCTCGAGCTCCGGGAGCGTGGCCGGTGCCTCAGCGATGCGACGAATTTTTTCAATCGCTTCCGTGGTGGTGCGACCCGCCACAGCTTTGCCGACCACCTCCTGCATCTCGCCCGCGAGCCGGGCCTTGTAATACCAGTGCTCTTTGTCTCCCACTCGCCCGATCTTGCCCTGAAAAATCCATGCCAGATCGAAGTAGAGGTTTGCCGCCCTCGGATTCAGCGGTATGCCGCGCGATCGCAACAGGTCAATGCCCCTGCTCACCCAACTCCATCGCTCCGCCGGAACCTGCGTGGCCGCGGTGATATTCCAAGCCAGATTCCACGCCTGGAATGCCCATACCTTCTGGAACCGGGGCTGTAGGGCGGTGATCCACTGGGCAAGCGTTTGCGCCTCGTAAAACTCGCCTTCCGACTGGAGGTGGTCCGCCCTGGCCCAGAGGATGTCGACCGCCAAGCCGCGAAACGTCCCCAGGGCGGCCGTCACGACAGCCACGTGCGGTGGCATTCCCGAAACACCCTCCATTTTCACCACAAGATCCAGTTCGTCCCGTCTCTTGTGAACGAACCCTGCGACCGTCGCCGAGCCGGCCAGACAAGCGCACAAGAGCATCACGGTGACGACGATGATCGATCGGTCACTCATGATGACGAACCCACCAGATCGCGGCGCTCCAACAACATCCAGCCTATCGCCAGCAGCACCAGCGGATACGCTGCGCCAAGCACCACGAGGCCCATGGCCATCTCAGTCAGCGGAACCACGCGCCCCGTGGCCACCTGCTTGATGGAGTCGTAGGCCCCGAACGACGGCACGATCGCCAGGAATCCATCGGCGGCATACGAACCGATCGTCTTGATCGCCTCCCACCACTCCCATTTCAGGATTCGCTCGAGCAGCATCGAGAGCCGCAGACGAAGCATCGCAACAAATGTGTCTCCCCTTCGATCGAGGCCCGTGTAGATGTCGATGGCATCGGCGAAAAAGGCACTGGAAGCGGCCGTGACGTAGACCATCAGCCCGGTCAGCAAAGCCGTGGGAAAACCCAGCCAGGCCGCGGCGGCCAGTGCAGCCGCAGCGAGCATTGCCAACTTTGCCCAGAGGAGGAGCAGCCCTTTCGCAAAATTGGAGCCGAAGCCGCCGACCCTGTAGAGGATCTCCAGCCCCTCGCCAGGCGTGAAGGAAATACTGGTAGGCCGCTCCTCTCCCGGCATGATCAGATTGCGATTGGCGAGCGTCAGCCGCAGCGTTCCGTCATCGGCGATGTACGCCGTCGGCAGGTCGATGGTGTGCACCATGCCGGTGGAAAACGTGTACTCCTCGTGCTTCCCATTGCGTACCGGAAACGGTCGTTCGTTGAGCCATAACGCAAAGCGCACGTCCGCTCGTGCGACCATGGAGTTGTCGGCAAATGGTTCGAGTCGCAGCTGGACAACGGGCGCTCGGATCTTTCGAGTATCCAAGCCCGTGAACATGAAACTGGACACGACGTCCGCCGTGACGGTGTGCCACTCGTGAACACGCTGGGCGAGGATGCGTTTCCGTGCCCGAGCCGGATTCTTGTCGAACGTCGTCGGATCCTCCCTTCGAATCTCCTCGATCGTCGCGGCTACGGAGCGCTCAAACTCACTCCCACTGGGATGTTCAGGCCGTGCCGAAGCCCTGGCCGTCAACACCTGCTCATCGACGGCGATCCTGTCCGCACCATCCGCCGCCGGCAATCTGCCCAACGCCCTGGCAAAGCTGTAGGTGCCGATGCCGACGAGCCCGACAAGCACCAAATCGAGAAGCACCACACCGAGCCATTTTCCGAGAAGATATTCCCATCGTCGCAGCGGCTTCGACAGTGCCATGTGAATCCGCTTGCTGTCGATATCGCCACTGACGCTGCTACATCCCAAGGCGATCGTGATCATGGACAACAGCACGCTCGCCACCGACAACGCCCACGTCAAAAAAAACTGGGTTCGATAGGCCAGACGCTCCGACGGGTCAAGAAGCAACGGTAGCACCGGCAGCGATACCACGACCAAGAGCACCAAAACGATCGAAAGTTTGGTGCCAATCGCCTCCTCCACGATCGCACGAGCCACGGCCACGACCGGATGGCTGCCCGAGAGAATCCGTCTCAGGAAAAACATGCCGGCAAGAAAACCCAGAGCGAGCGCGACAACGCCGGCTACGGTGATGGCCGCGGCTTGCCAGCCCGCCGCCCAAAGACCGGCTGCCAGGGTCGTAGCGAGCAGAAATGCCGCTGGGCGAGCCAACCGTGCCAGGCGCTTTCGTCGCCGGCTACCCGGCGACGTATCGTCGAACCACGTCGGGAGGCCGCCTTCCGTCACGACCGGGGCCGGCGAGGATGCCACAGCCTGCAACGCCGGCTCCATCGGCACTGTGTCGCTGGTCATCGCATCACCGCTTCACGAGGCTGTCGAGCAGGTCCGAGTCGACCGTTGTCGCAGTATCCTCAGGGGTGGCGACCGAAGGTGGCTCGACTACCACGCCCTCTGCCCGTGCGAGGAACTCTGCCACAAGACCCCCGCTTCGGGCCCCAGAGGTCTGCACACCTTCGGCCCGCGCGCGCTCAACGATCTCGAGAAACAGACTTTCGAGTTTGCGCCTTGGCCGCTGAACGTTCACCACGGCAAGATCATGCCGCCGGAGGACAGTCCGTACTTCCTCCAGGACCGCGTCCGGCAACTCGGACGTCTCGAGGAGCGTGGCATGTTCCTGCTCCAACAGTTCCTCGCAGGTGCCCTCAGACCGGACCCTACCGCCATACATGATCGCCACGCGGTCGCATAAATCCTCGACATCGGAGAGCAGGTGCGAGCAGAGCAGCACTGTCTTGCCGCGGGCCGCCAGCGTGGCAATGAGGTCCTTGATCTGCCGAGCTCCAACCGGATCCATGCCGCTGGTTGGCTCGTCGAGAATGAGGAGCTGTGGATCATTGATGAGGCTTTGGGCGAGTCCGATCCTTCGCTGCATTCCCTTCGAATACTCACCAACCGGACGGTGCTGCACCGCCTCGAGCCCCACCATGTCGAGCAGCATATCGATTCTTTCCTGCCTCGCACGGCGCTCGAGCCGAAACAGCCGGCCGTAGTAATCGAGTGTTTCCCGGCCACTCAGGAAACGGTAGAGATACGATTCTTCGGGCAGATACCCGATCTCCTTCTTGATCTGAACGTCCTTCGGTCGCTTGCCGAGAACCGCAATCCGGCCTGACGTCGGCTGCAGAAGCCCGAGCAACATCTTGATGGTCGTGCTTTTGCCGGAGCCATTGGGCCCGAGAAGCCCGTAGATTTGCCCCCGACGCACTTCCAGATCGACGTTTTCAACGGCCCGCACGCGCGGCCGCATCCAGAAATCACGAAACACCTTCGTGACGCCGCAGCATGCGATGTCGATCTCGGCTTCGGTTCCTCCTTTGGCCTCCATCCAGCCTCTCCTCCTAAGACCTATCAGCGGTTACGCTCCGCCTCCTGCTGCGCGCGCTTTCGCGACCTGAGCTGTTCCTTCTGTCTCGCTTTCTGAAGTTCCGGATCTCGGTTGAGCTGCAGCTCCAACTGTCCGGGAACGGTGTAGAAGGTTTCCACGTCGCCGGTAAGGATGCTCTCCCGCGCATCCTCCCAAAGCTTGGCGAGCACGAGCCGGGGGTTCCGCTCGTATTGCGGCAGCAGCTGGCCGAACGCCTGCGCCTCTGAGGCAATTTGCTCGACGATTTGGGTGCGGTAGGTCTTGGCGGCGTTGATGGCCCGAGCCACGTCGCCGCCGATCGCGACATGACCGACGCGAAGATCGGTCAGCGCTGCATCGAGTGCGTCCTGGGCCAGCCTGGCCAGATCCCGCTCTCCGCGCTCGATGGCCTGCTCGTACTCGAGCACACGCTCCAGGATCGGCCCGCTCGCCTCTCCCGCCGTCTCGCCGAGCACCTTCGCCCTCTCCTGCTGCGCCGCCACGATCCTTCCGGCACGGTCGCTCTCGGCGCTGGTGACGTCATCGAAGCTGCCGGCAACCCGCATCGGTACCGATACCTTGTCGAGCGCGAGTTGATCGATCGAGACGCCGGTCTGCATGTCGTCGAGGCGTCTCTGCATGAGTCCGACGGTACGCTCGCGGTTGATGATGCCGCGCAGCATGTCGTCCGCTGCCAACTGGGCGACCGATTGCACGATTCCCTGCTGGGCGACGAGCCGTACCAGTTTCTCCGCGATATCTCGGGAGCCGACATTCGTGAGATAGGCGACCGGATCGTCGATACGCCAAGTGATCGTCCACTTGGCGTGTACGATGCTCGAATCGCCGGTGATGAGCGACCCGTCACGCAGCGGGTGAAGCGGCAGGGCCTTTTGCCCCTGCAATTGGGCCCTGTTCATGCCGCTCTCCCGCTCGGTCGTTTCGAACCAAAATTCCTTGTCGAGAGAAAGCGTGACCGGGCGTGTATCGACCTTGACAACCTGCTCGATCGGAAATGGCGCCGCCAGATAGGTGCCTCGCTCCAGCACCCGGTGGCCGGGATCACCGACGTAGTCCCCGAACCGCAGCCGCAGCGCGACCTCGTTTGAACCGACCGAAAAGGTCCCGCTGAACGCATACGCGATCAGCAGAACCACCATGGCGATCTTGAGGATCGTGAAGCTCACACGTAGGGCCTCGGCCAGCGATTGCTGGGCCGGATCCAGTGCGGGGGGAGCCTCGGATGCGTTGCCGGAAGGGATGATGGCCATGGTATCTGCCCCGATTCAGTTGGCGGAAGGCTTCGTCGCCGCGCCCGCTGCGGAAGGATCCTTGTTGAACCAATCGAGAATGCCGAGGCTGTCGGCCGACAGCACAAACGTGGTGTTGTGATCCAGCATCTTCCGAAGGGCCTCGATTTTTCTCAGAAAAATCGCGAACTCCTCGTTCTTCGCGAAGTTTTCATACTGAACCGCCGCCTCTCGGTCGCCCTGCGACCGAATCGCCTGCGCCTTCCGCTCCGCGAACGCGAGAATGCGCTCCCGGGCACTGGCCGCCTCGCTGCGAATCGCGGACGCCTGGGCCTGCCCTTCCTGCAGGGCATTTTCCGCCAGGCGCTCACGAGCCGCGATCATCGTCTCGAACACTTTCTCGGTGGTCGATTCGGGCAGGATGATCTTGTGGATGCCGACACTCTCCACTTCGATGCCATAGCCGGCCTGCCGAAGTGCCGCCCCGAGGGCCTCGGTCGCCCGCTGCTCGATAGCACCGAGCTTCAGCCTGTCACGATCGACGTTGACGAGTTCGTCAAACTGGTATTCGCTGATCAGCCCGCGGATCTCCCGAAGCCGCGATGACAGTTGCTGATTGGCGTTGGCTGGCTCCTTAAGAGTGACGTAAAAATCGAGTGGATTGGAAATTCGCCACGTGAGATACGTACGCACGATCACGCTCTTGCCATCGGCGGTCTGGAGTTCCTCGATTTTGTCTTCGAGCACCTGCAGCCTCTTCGAGTAGAGAGCAACCTTATTGATCGGCCACGGCCAACGCCACTTGAGGCCCGGTGTCTCCTGCACGCTGCCTTCGTCTGCCCGATCGAACGTCGTCTGCACAGCGACCTGGTCATAGCGCACTTGATAGAAGAACATGTGCGAAAGCAGCAGGGCGACGAGGATCAAGCCCACGAGGATGAGAAATGAATTCTTCACGGCTTTGGATTCCTGAGGATGGCGGCTATTCAGCAAGCAGCGTGTCGATCGCGGAGGTCGGGTCGCTGAAGTCCATGCGAAAAACGGGCGCGTCGCCGGGGTCTCCAGCGATCACGAATTTACGGCGTCCGGCGAGGCCTTCGGCGAGAACCTCGAGGAACCGCCGCGTTCGGTAGTAGATGGGAGACGCCTGATAGGCGAGCAGTTCCCCGGCGAAACGCTCGCTGCTCGCCCGCTCGCCCACCGACCGGCCCCAACGGTAGGCTCTGGCCTGATGCACCAGTTCGGCCGCCTCGCCCCGAGCGGTCGACAGCAGTTCATCGATCTCCCGATCGACGGCGACTGCCGCAGCCGCCTCGCCTGCGGTGCGCAGCGCATCGAGCCGCCGAATGGCTGCATCGATTCGCATGCTCAACTCAACTGAGCCGGCCGCCTTGGCCAATTTCTCGACGGCATCCTTACGGGCAAGTTGGATCGCCGTCTCTTTCGCCTGCACTGCGCCGATTTGATAGTGGAAGGATCGCGACACCTTGCCGACGGGAGGATGCATGGAGGTCACCGCCACCCCGACGACATGGATGCCGACCTTCATCGCGTCGAGGCGATCCTGAATCGCACGCCTCAATTCTCCCCCGGCCTCGATACGTCCGCGGCCCAGGAGTTCGTCAATGTCATGAGAGGCCAAATACTGCGACACTTCCCGCTGCGACACGAGTGCCAGGATCTGGCGATGGTCGACCGTCCCGAGCACGAACTGCCTCAGGTCGCCAACGGAATATTGAACGATCACGTCCGATGAAACGAGAGAAACGCCGGCCGTCTCCCCCCCGCCCTCAGATTGGGCGGGCGCCGCCAAGAAAGGCTCCTGGCCAATCATCGAATCCTTGTCGCTGTCGTTGGTCCAAAGGATGGCTTCGGCGTTGCGAGACCTGCCGGTGAGATCGCTGGTGATCAGGATCTGCTGCACCTGCCCGACCGGATGCATCTCGGTGGTGTCGATAGGCCAGGGCCACTTGAAATGGATGCCGGGAGGGAGGGGCTGCCCGACCATCCGGCCGAAACGAAGCGTGATCCCCCGTTCGTCCGGGGCGATGATCGTAACGCAACTCAACGCAAGCAGGAACCCGATGCCGAGGATCGTCAGTGGTGTCACGGCGCTTCCGAGAAGCCGGTACACCCAACTTCGAGACACCTCGACACCGAACTGGTAACTGATCGTCTCCGCCAGCACTCGCCCGAGCGAATCGGGGGCCGTCAGCAAACCGAGGACACGGCTGTCGAATGCCGGACGCGGTATTTCACCGGGAACGCGTGGCCGATACGACTCCAGGAGAGACGTCAGCAGGATTTCGATTCCCACGAGGATCATCACGCCGGGAATCGCCAGCGTTAGCCAACCGAATATCCGCTGGTCTTTCGCGATCGCCACCGCTGCCGCCCCGGCGAAGAGAAGCACCGCGACGACGAAGCAACTCATGAGGTAGCTCGCGCCGCCACGAAGCAACTGCCAGGCTTTCTGCCGGGCGTATCCGCTGATCCACCGGGCACTGACGAATGCCGTAAACGCGATGCCGACCATGACGAACATGAGGCCGACGGGATCGCAGGCGTCGGAGAGACCGCGGCCCACATCGCCCCCGGCCGCCACCGGCGACTTGGAATGAAACCAGAGCAGGGCGCACCCCGCCACGAGCAGATAGGCCGCCACGAAACCACTGACGACCGGCAGGCCGAGTCGGTACAGCCGGTCGAGCCTCGCCGTGGCGGCATCGAGGTCATCGCTGAGATTGCCAAAGATCGCTGCTGCTTTCGTCGTATCTGACAACTTCTCGGCGGCGAGTCGCTGGGCCCGCTCACTCTCGTGCTGCTGATAGATGATCGCGAGAATGATCCAGATCGCGAGGCCGCCGGCCATGTGCCATGCGGCGGCATAGACCGCCTGCGAATCGGTCCACAGCGCCGCCAGCCCGGTGGCGGCCGCAAGCGCTACTTGAATCGTCAGGCCGGAAATGGCTGCCGTTCGGGCGCGGCGGAACACAAGCGAGTCGTTGACCACAGCGATGCGACTTTGGTGCAATGTTGGAGAGGGCATGACGGCTCCCGGATCACCCGCTGACGCGGATGATCAAAATTTTAGTTTCCCATTTCCCGGACCGCATTGCCACTCACACGAATCTCACACTCTTTCGCGTACAACAGGATTCCCGACCCTGCGTGGACAAACTCGCATGATCCTGTTCGCACTTGCACGCAACGCATTCCTGGAATCGATCCGGCAACCGGTGCATGCGGTGCTCATCTGCATGGGCCTGCTGGGCCTGCTGCTGAATGTCAATGTGGCGGGATACACGCTCGAGGATGACAACAAGCTTCTCGTCGATCTCGGGCTGAGCACGCTCTTCCTGACAGGGCTCCTCATGGCGGCCTTTACCGCCACGGGCGTGTTGGCACGGGAGATCGAGAACAAGACGGTGCTTACCGTGGTGAGTAAGCCTGTCGCCCGTCCGCTCGTCGTCCTCGGCAAATTTATCGGAGTGTCGTGCGCGATCGCGGTCGCCTACTGGCTGCTCAGCGCCGTCTTCCTGCTGACGGTTCGGCATCGCGTCCAGTCAAGCGTGAGAACCGAAGACATCTTCGATCCTCCTGTCATCACGTTCGGGCTTCTGGCTCTCCTGATCACCTTCCTCGTTTCGGGCCTCGCCAACTATCTCTACCGTTGGTCATTTCCCGCGACGTTCGTCGTCGTCGGAGGAGTAATGGCGACGCTCGCATGGGGCATGGTTTCTTGCGTCAGCCGCACGTGGCGCCTGCAAAGCCCGATGGCCGACTTCGATCCCCAACTGATGATCGGGCTGGGCCTCGTGTTCGAGGCGATCGCCGTGCTCGCATCGATCGCCATTGCCGCCTCGACACGACTCGGTCAGATCGCCACGCTTCTGGTCTGTCTCGGATTTTTTCTCATCGGACTGGTCGGCGAATATTTTCTCACGGCGGCGTTGGCTGGCCGAACCTGGCTGCGGCCGCTGGCCGCCGTCGTGCCGAACATGCAGTTTTTCTGGCCAGCGGATGCCCTTACGCAGGGCAACGAGATCACGCTCGACTACCTCGGCACGGTGACCCTGTACGCGGGATTCCTTGTCGGCGCAGCGATGTGCGTCGCGATCATTCTGTTCCAGCGACGGGATGTCGGATGACCGCCACGGCGTCCGGGTCTAATCGGCCCGTGCCGCCGCTTCCGCGTGTTCGATCTCCTCGCCGCACCGGACGAGCCGGGCCGAGTTGAAGACCACGGCCAATCCGCTCACGACATGGAGCAACGCCGCCATCACAGGCGAAACGTAGCCCGCTCCGGCAAGGGTTACAAAGGCCAGGATGAAGAGACCTCCGATCACCATATTTTGCCGTATGACAGCGATCGTCTTCCGGGAAAGATCCACGAGAAACGGGATCCGATCGAGGTTGCTGTTCAGCAGGGCGATACTCGCGGAGTTGATGGCGACGTCACTGCCCGCGGCCCCCATGGCGATCGAGACATCACCTGCGGCAAGCGCCGGGGCATCGTTGACGCCATCACCGATCACGGCAACGCGGTGGCCGACGGCCTTCAGTGCATCGACCATTTCGAGTTTCTCATGGGGCAGCACCTCTGCCTTGAAGTCGTCGAAGTGCATCTGCCCGGCCACGCGCCTCGCCACGCTCGTCCGGTCTCCTGTGAGCAGCACGAGCCGCGCGATTCCCATGCTCTTGAGTCGATCTACTGCCCCGGCCGCCTCCGGCCGTGCGTTATCCTCCAGACCGATCCACCCGACGTGCCGGCCGTTGAGGACAACGTGCAGGATGGAGAGCCCCTCGGCCTCGGTCGATGACTGGATCTCGTTGAGCGCCGCGGAGTCGATGTCGTTCGGGACGCTCACGGCATCGGCAAGCCAGGACGCTCGGCCCACGAGCACCGTATTGCCCCCGTCGAACGCGGCAATCACGCCACGTCCGGCCACTTCCTCGAAGGCACTCGGGGCCGCGAGCCGAACACGAGCCCGACGAGCCATCTCCGTCACGGCTTTTGCCACCGGATGCCGGCTGCTCTGCTCGGCTGACGCCGCCCACCGCAGAAGTTCGCCAGGCTCGAAACCTGCAGTGGGAGCAAGCCGCGTGACGGCCAGCACCCCGCTGGTCACGGTTCCCGTCTTATCGAAGACGATCGCCGTGAGATTGCGGGCCGCCTCCAGCGTAGCGACGCTCTTGACGAGCACTCCCAGTCGTGCCGCCGCGGAAAGCGCGGCTACCATTGCGGTCGGCGTGGCAAGGATCAGGGCGCTCGGGCAGGCAATCACGAGCATCGCGATCGCACGATCGAAGGCCGTTTCGGGGTCGCTCTTCAGCGCGAAAAAAAGCACCACTCCAACGAGCATGAGGATGGTGGGGGTGTACCACGCGGCGTATTGATCGACGAGCCGCATGATCGGCGTCTTCGTCTGTTCAGCCTGCAGGATCAAATCCTTGACGCGGCCAAGGAGCGTATCGGCCCCTGCTTTGGTCACCTCCACATCGATCAATCCGGTGAGATTGATCGTGCTCCCGAAAACCTCGTCACCACCCGACTTCTCGGCCGGGATTGATTCCCCCGTCACGCTCGCCTGATTGACTGTGCTCGCGCCCCGCACGACGACACCGTCGGCGGGAATCGTATCACCCGGTCGAATTCGGACGATATCCCCCGGCTGAAGCTTTGTCGCTTCGACCAACTCTTCCTCGTCACCGACAACACGATTCGCCCTCGTAGGGGCGAGTCGGATGAGCGACTCGATGCTCGCCTCGGCCCCGGCTGCCGTGCGTCGTTCGATGAGCGATGAAACGATCATGAAAAACGCGACCGCGGCAGCCTCTTGATACTTCCCGCTGGCCATCGCCCCGATCACGGCGATCGCCACAAGCGCGTTCATGCCTGCCTTGCCGGCAAAGAGGTCCCGCACGGCCGAGGCCACGAGCGGAGCCCCCAGCAACATCACCGACAGGGCGGCTGGCAAGGCGGCGAAGAAGGGCTGTTTCCAGAGCCAGCCTGCGGCGAGCGAACAGAGTAGCAAGGTGCCGCCGAGAAGCGTGGTGACGATCTGAAGCTGGAGCGAACGGCTCAGACGAGGTGACAGCGTGGGCTGGCGGTCGGGACGCTCCCCAGGCCCATGCGAGTCGTCGGACTCCGCCGGCTCAAAACGCTCTGCAGTTGGGGAAACGACTGCCGTGCTCATGACTTTCCTACTATCTATGCCATTTGGCCCACATGCGGCACTGCTCGATTGCCGT
>CAZONY010000006.1:18977-22310 GCA_964581215.1 uncultured Chitinophagaceae bacterium
GCCGCATCCTTGATCTTCGCGACGTGACCATCGGCAAAGAGAATCTGCGCCGAGCCACCGACGTACTTGCCATCGCCGCTCTTGCGACCACCCACGATCGGCAGGATGTCGTTGAGCTCATGCAGCCGATCGGCGGGCTCGTCGGTGGCACCGGCGATGCCGATGTCAGCGGCCACGTTCCCCACCGGCACGGCCGACATGCCGTCGGTAAACGACTCGACCGTGAAGTCACCAGCCTTCAGGAGCGGCGGATTGCCATCGGCCCCGGTGAGGCCCGTAAAAGTATTGACCGTGGTCGCGTACGTCTGGTCCACGGCTGCGTCATTAGCATCGCCGTTCCGGGAGTTGCCGACGCAGGCGATGAGATCACGGGTCACGGTGGTCTTCATCAGTTTGGCCTCGTTGAGCGGCCCGTCGCCGTCCAGGGGGCACTTGCTGGGATCCGCCGAGGAATAATCCATGTCCGCCGGCACGGTGCCACCCGAGCCGAGAACGTCGCCTCGGCTGAAGTGCCATGTCGTGCAGAAGTTGGTGTTGTGGCCGTCGTCCCAGACCTTTTGCTTTTGGGCCGCGGTGGTGACATCCGCGGGGCCATTCGTGCCACCGAAGTTCACGTTTCCGGTTTGGCCTTTCCAGCGCGTCCCGTTGCCCTTCCCGGTGACGTTCGTCGCACCGGTATAGTCGCCCACCTTCTCGTTGACTTTCGACGGGTTCGACGCGTCGAGAGTCTTGCCGGGGTTGACGACCTTGTTCTTGATCACGTCGGCAACCCAACCCACGCGGCGGACGTCGCCGTCGCGCAGGTGGTCGAAGGCGCCGGTCGACAACTGACCCCGCTCGGCGACGTCCTGATCGGCAGTGATCAGAAACGAGCGGCCAAAACCGCTGAGGGTCGTATTGGCACCGGCAGCGATCGCCGACTGACGAGCCGCGGAAAGGGCGGGCAACAAAAGGGCCACGAGGAGCCCGATGATCGAGATGACGACGAGCAACTCCACGAGCGTGAAGCCGACCCGCGTCGCGAACGAACGATGACGCATGGCAAAATCCTTTTTGGTTTTCGCTTGGGCACGATCCAACCGGCTCGGAGACGTTCTCCGAACCCGTGCGGGCAAGGTACGGGCCAGAAGTAAGGCAACTGTGAATGTCATGTGAGAATTGCATGAGTGGCATCGATTCCTTGCTTCTCCTCGCTGCACGCCCGAGAAATTACCGCGGTCGATACCGCTGCGCCTTTTGAGCCACCAGATGGCTTCCAAGCAAATACAACTCTTCCCCGACGCCGACGGCGTCGATCCCGTGGCCGTTGATGAGGGTGCGCGGCAGCTCGCCGCCGCCCTGCCGCCGGTTCTTCGCCTCGGCACGTCGAGCTGGTCGTTTCCCGGCTGGACCGGCCTCGTCTATGCCCCCCGCGGCCCCAAGCCCGCCAGCGAGCAGACCCTCGCTCGCCATGGACTCACGGCGTATGCGGCGCATCCGCTCTTCCGCACCGTCAGCCTCGACCGCACCTTCTACGCGCCGCTCACGCCCCCTGAGTTTGCGACCTATGCGATCCAGGTGCCCGACCGCTTTCGCTTCGTCGTCAAGGCTCCGGCGGCGTTCACCGATGCGACGATTCGCACGAGCGGCTCCGGCGCGCCCGCTCGCGACAATCCCTCGTTCCTCGACGGCGCCGCGGCCACGGCGGCCTTCGTGAGGCCATGCCTCGAGGGCCTCGGGCCCAAGGCTGGCCCGCTCGTGTTTCAGTTTCCGCCGTTGGGCCGCCGGCTGCTGGCCGACGTGCCGAGGCTCATCGCCCGGGTCGCCGCCTTCATGACGGTGCTTCCCCGCGGCCCGCTCTACGCGGTGGAGATCCGCGACCCGCAGCTCGTGAGCGCCGCGTTTGCCGCCGGACTCCGCGCTGCCGGGGCGGTGCCCTGCCTCGCCGTTCATGCCCGGATGCCGCCGGTGGCCGAGCAGGCGGCCGCCTACGGGCTCGACGATCCCGCCTGCGCGGCGCCGCTGGTGGTCCGCTGGAACCTCCACGCCGGCCGCGGCTACGAGGAGGCCAAGGCAGACTACTTTCCGTTCAATCGTCTCGCCGAAGAGGACCTGCCAAGTCGACGGGCGCTCGCGGCCCTCGCTGGCCAGGCCGCCGCCGCCGATCGTGACGTGTTCATCACGATCAACAACAAAGCCGAAGGCTCCGCCCCCCTCTCCGTCCGCAAACTCGCCGAGGCAATCGCGTCGTCTGGGGCGATTTCGGGCTGTTTGCGACGCGGCATCCTATAATGATCGGCATGTTTGTCGCCGTGCATCCCTCAAATCCCCGCACGCCTTTCGAGGAGACATACCTCGCCGAGGCCCGGCGGATCTGCCTCGAGGAGGTGCCCGACACCCGCTACGAGATTTTCCTCTTCGGCTCGCGGGCCCGGGGGCATTGCGACCACTCGAGCGATGTCGATATCGGTATTGCCGGGCCCGAGCCGCTCCCGGGCGGTGTCTCGCGGTTGCTGAATCGCCTGATCGAGTCCGATGTGCCGTGGCGCTGCCACGTGATCGACTTCGCCCTTGTCTCCGACGACGCCTTCCGCCGCCATGCCTACGAGGGCCGTGAAATATGGCGACCGGCGAGCTAGGTCGGGAAAACCTGCGCCGCGCCCTCGATGGTCTCGCCCAGGCGCTGGCCATCGATGGCTCGTCGTTTCCCGACTTTGTTCGTGATGTCATCGACAATGGCCGCATCCAGAAATTTGAGTGTTGCGTCGAACTGTTCTGGAAACACCTCCGCGGCTGCCTTTTGGCTGAAGGGCTGGATGTTCCAAACAGCCCCCGAGCGGCCTTCAAGGCCGGCCTCGAGCGGGGCTTCGTCACCGAGCCCGAATACCAGTCCGTGTTGGAATTGATCGCCGACCGCAACACATGTAGCCACATCTACCGGCAGGCCCTCATCCCGGCGATCCTCGCCCGTCTCCCGGGCCATTGCACCGTGATGCAAAACGTTGTGGGCAGGCTCCCAGCCGCCTGATGCGCTGACCGGCGCGCCAAACAGAATCGGTCGCGCCCCTCGTTTTCGCTGCTCGATAGCGGGCGAGCGACTGCCCGATATCGAGTGGAAACGGCGGCTTCTTGCGGCTGTTTCCCGCGGTTCGTACAACTTTGTTTTTCCGCTCCGAACGTGCTGCCACAAGGGGAAAGTTCATGGCTGCCGCCACCGTCACGAAGAAGTCCGCCGTGCTGCCCGAGGCGAAGAACATCGGCGTTGCGCTCGAGAAGGCCATGAATGCCGGCCGCGGCATTCTCCGCCTCTCCCCCACCTGGGTGCCGCGGAGCTTCCTCCATCCGGGGAAGCGG